>NZ_JBCLNH010000012.1:0-95930 GCF_039062665.1 Clostridium sp. 2218st1_F5_2218SCRN_220325
GAATAAAATAATTATATAGAAACTAATTATTAAAAAATAAATTAATATATATTTATACATTAAATCTAATATACATTATATATAAGAATTCTTCTAGTATTTATATTTATTCTATTTTCTATTTTCCCATCGCTTATCATAAAATTATTTTTCATCCAAAAATATTTAACTTCATTATCATCAGGATGAAGCACTAAAAATTCTAAATTAGTACAAGCTTTTAAAACCTCTATAATTTCGTTTATTATAATACTACCTAGCCCGATCTTTTTAGGATTGACAGAAAACCACAATATATATACATATAAAAACTCATTTTTTTCTTTATTTTTATAAAGCCTCATATTTAAATCAAATCTCTTCTCTTTAGAAGCTTTAATTTTATTACTTATAATATAATAATCATCACTTTCGCCCTCTCTATATCTAAACTCACCATAAAACCCCAAAACTTCTAATATAACTTTATTAAACTGCTCACATAAATCTATTAATACACCTTCATCAACTTTATTAATCATAATTATCCCCCAAATATCCCCTTGTTTTTAATTTCAACTCTAGATGCATATTAAAATACTTAAGTTAATAATAGTTGATTTGTATATTATGTAATTTAATTTATATAAAAAATAAATATTATCTCAGAAAAATACAAAATAGGCATTATAAAAGGCCATGTATAAATCTTATACACAGCCCCTATAAGCGTTAGCTTTAAAATCATCTAAATTCCATTATCTATAATTCTTATATAATTTTTCAATTATATTCACAATTTCATACATTACCCAAGCGCAAACGGCAAGTACGAACACGCCCATCATAACTATGTCAAGTTTAAATACTTGGCTACCATATACAATCAGATAGCCGATTCCGTTTCTAGAAACTAAGAATTCTCCTACGATTACTCCGACCCAAGCCATACCTATATTGATTTTAACAATATTTATTAAGTTTCCAATATTAGCAGGCAATATTAATTTAAATAATATTTGAAGCTTAGTGGCTTTAAAACTCTTCAACATTTTGATTTTCTCTTCATCAACATTTATAAAATAATTATATGCAGATAATATTGTAACAACGATAGAAATCAATATTGCTGTCACAACTATACCTTTTATATTAGCCCCTACCCAAACGATTACAATAGGTGCTAAAGCTGTTTTAGGAAGTGCATTTAATACTACTAAAAATGGATCTAAGACTTTTGAAAGTCTAGGAGATGCCCAAAGTAGTATCGCAACTAATACACCGCCAACTGTACCGATTATAAGCCCAAGCATCGTCTCATACACAGAAGTCTTTACATGTATCCAAAGTTTTCCGTTTTCCATATATCTCATAAACAAGTCGTATATTTCGGATGGTTTACTAAATAAAAATGTACTTATAACACCTTTATTTGCAAGAACTTCCCATAATACTAAAATCGCCACTAATAAAACAAGTTGCATAATAAGTACTTTTATTTTTTCTACTTTAATACTTCTCAAATAATTTTTATATCCTACAGACATTTCTTTTTTTTCTACACTTGAAACATCATTAGCTGTAGATGACATTTTAGAAGCTTGCTTATTCTTTTTAAATTTACCCAATGTCATTATTATCTATCTCCTTCCAAAGAATATCAAAATATTGTTGAAATACAGGTTCCTTTCTACAATTAAACGGAGTTTTTTCATTTTCCATATCGCCGAAGTTTATTTCATGCTCACATTTAATTGTTGCAGGTCTTTTAGAAAGCACAGCAATTCTATCAGACATTGCAATCGCCTCACTTATATCGTGAGTTACAAGCAAAGCTGTCTTGTGTTCATTTTTTATAATTTTGTAAATATCGTCATTTACCATAAGTCTCGTCTGATAATCAAGAGCAGAGAAAGGTTCATCCAACAAAAGTATATCAGGGTCTACTGACAAAGTTCTTATTAGCGCTACCCTCTGTCTCATCCCTCCTGATAGTTCTTTTGGATACATATCCTTAAAATCCCAAAGTCCGTACGTTTTTAAAAGTCTCTCAATTCTATCAAGCGAAGCTTTATCCTTTCTTTTTAAAATTTCAAGCCCTATAGTTATATTATCCATTATAGTTCTCCAGTCTAATAAATGGTCACGTTGAAACATATAGCCGATTGTTCCATTAATGACCACGTCGCCCTCAGTTGGTTCTAATAATTTTGTCAAAATGTTTAAAATAGTAGATTTACCACTACCAGACGGTCCCAACAGTGAAAATATCTCGCCCTCTTCAACATAAAAGTTGATGTGGTCTAGTACGCGCATTTCACCGTCTTTAGTATAAAACGTCTTAGTCAAATCATTCACTTCTACTATTTTTGCCATGATGTCACCCCCAGTAATTCACTTGCATAGTTTATATTATTAATATTTAAGCTAATTTGTACCAAATTCTATCAAAAAATTAATTTATATAAAAAGATACAAATAGTTTATATAAATGGTTTATATAAAAAGAAGATATTAAAGTTTACAAAAGTTTAAAGAATATATTAAGTTTTATATATAAATATATTAAGTTTAAAAAAGAATATTAAAGTCTAATATGTAAGTTTAAGTGAAGCTTATAATTTATAAAAATTAGAATTAAGAAGCTAAAACAATTCCATAATTTCATATCATACATTTAAATCATTAAATTCATTTCTCATAAGTTATAATTCAATATCATGTAAGTTATATTTTGATATTTTTTAAAATTATAATTTTCTATTATGCAATTTAAAATTAATTTTCTATAATTTACAATTTTATATATTAATTTATAAAATGATTTACATACTAAAACTCACTTAATTTATATACTGAATCATACTTAAACGCACTAGATTGATAAAAAATTAACCTTTAAATAACAAATAAATAATAGATATTTAAAATACAATTTGATATTTTGTTAAAATATTTTCCCAACATAGTTTTACATTTAGTAGCATTTATTGAATATTTTGGGTTGTGTTGAATCATCTTTTTATACATTTTGTCTATATTTTTAAACGTATCGAATGATAAAGCCGAAATTTATTTCATTTTTTTCTTAATCATCGTGTGGTTACGAACAATGCTCAATCCATTGATATTACTTAGATTTTAAATGATTTGAAAATATTACCAGGAAAAAGTTATCATTTCATGTCGAAAAAAGTATTTACAAAATTATTTTTTTAACATATAATCATAATTGTCCTCGGGAAATCCCCTAACAACTGGAAGGAAACCACTTTCAAGAAAAGAATTCTTGATTTAAGGAAAAATTTATTTCAGATTTAAGGAAAACAGTTCCGAGGAAAACAAAAAGGATATTATAGAAAAATTTTGGAGGTATCATATTATGATGAATATTTTAATGGGTACTGCGTTATTACTAGTAGTACTTGCTTTATTTACATTATTTAGTTATAAGGCGCCACAAGGTATGAAGGCTATGGGTGGTCTTGCAAACGCTGCATGTGCATCGTTCTTAGTGGAAGCGTTCCACTTATCATTCTTTGGAGATGTTTTAGGTATAGAATTTTTACAAAATGTTGGTAATGCAAACGGTTCGTTAGGTGGGGTTGCTGCTGCAACTTTAGTTCCATTAGCTCTTGGAGTTTCTCCAGTTTATGCTGTGTTAGTAGGTTTAACTTGCTTAAACTTCAAAATATTACCAGGTTTCATAGCTGGTTACATAGCATCATTTGTTATTAAATTCTTAGAAGAAAAAGTTCCAGCTGGTCTTGACTTAATAGTTATAATATTAGTTGCTGCTCCTTTAACTTACTTCATAGGAGATGTTACTAGCCCAGTTGTAAATGGTGTTTTAAATACTGTAGGAACAGTTTTAATAGAGGCTTCAACTGCTTCTCCAATAATAATGGGTATAATCCTTGGTGGATTAATAACAGTAGTTGCTACTGCTCCACTTAGTTCAATGGCTTTAACTGCTATGATAGAACTTACTGGTGCTCCAATGGCAATAGGTGCTTTATCAGTATTCGGTTCTTCATTCATGAACTTCGTGTTCTTTAGCAAAATGAAATTCGGTTCTAAAAAAGACAATATAGCTGTTGCAATAGAACCATTAACTCAAGCTGACTTAATATCAGCAAATCCAATACCTGTATATGTTACTAACTTCATAGGTGGGGCTATGTCAGGTGTAATAATAGCTTCTATGGGACTTGTAAACAACTCACCAGGAACTGCTACTCCAATAGCTGGTCTTGCTGTAATGTTCGCTTATAACCCAGCAATAAAAGTATTAATAGCTGCTGCTGGTTGTGCTTTAGTAAGTATATTAGGTGGATTTATAGGATATGCAATATTCAAAAATTACAAAATAGTAACTGCTGACGTAGTTCGTGGAAACGATAAAGAAGAAGTTGCTGCTTAATATAAAAATAAAGGTTGTCGCAATAATTGTGACAACCTCTTTTTATTTATTCTCTTTTTATTTATAAATGATATAGAAAAACTCATAACACAAATTCCTTTAAGTTTAATTTTGATTTTATGTTTATAACTTTACATATATATAACTTTTTCTTATGACTTTCACTTTTACTTTTCTTTTTTGCTTTAATTTTATGATAAAGTCTTTTTCAAAATGATTATTCCAAATACAGTATCAAATTTTTTCACGATATCTTGGATTATACCGCAAGATTTAAAGCCGTATTTATAATAAAACTTTGTACTTATTTTATTTTTTGTAGAAAGAAGTGCGATTAAATTCTTAATTCCCATTTCCTTTGCATCATCTTCTAGTCTTTTTAAGCAGTGATATCCTATTCCCTTTCCTTTTGCATCATATGAAAGATAACAAATCACTTCTGCTGTTTCTTTAAGTGTCTTGTAGTTTTTGTAAGAACATAAGTAACAAAAGCCCACTACTTTATCATCTAATTTGACTGCATATGCTGGATAGTCTTTTATATCGTCTAAGATCTTTTCATAAAAATTGCTAGGCAGTTTATTTCCTGGAAAGGCTGCAAATGTATGCTCAATATAGTAGTTGTAAATCTCCATTACAGGATATTTATGTTCCATAGATAATTTTTCAAAACTCAAATTCATACATATTCCCCCTTTAATATTACATTCTTCTTTTGAAATTGCTAATTATCCTTGTAGTATAATATATTTGCCCATACATATAAAATATTCCTTATAAATCAATATTTAATCCATTATGCTTTTAATACTTCAATTTATATATTGTTATTGTTTTTTTTAACAATGTTGATATACAATATAAGTAAGATTTATTATTTTTTATTATAGTGAGGTAATATGAATGAGAAAAGACAAAACTTTATCAAGTGCCACGATTAGAAGGTTAACCAAGTATTATAGATATATTGACGAATTAGATTTAAAAAATATCCAGGTGATTTCATCATATACTTTAGGCAAAATGATGAATATTAGCCCTTCTCTAATTAGACAGGATTTTAACACAATTGGGGAGTTTGGACGCCAGGGGCATGGATACCAAGTTCAAACTTTAAAAAAAGAAATTGGCGATTTTTTGGGAATTAATAAACTACATAATATGGTAGTTGTAGGTGCGGGAAATCTAGGTCAAACCCTAGCGAATTATGACGGATTTTCACAAGTCGGATTTCCTATAAAAGCATTGTTTGATATAAATCCAAAACTTATCGGAATGAAAATAAACGAAATCGAGATAATCGACTTAGATAATTTGAAAGATTTTATTAAAAACAACAATATAAATATCGGGATATTATGTGTTAGAAAACACTGCGTCCAAGAGATGACAGATATTTTAGTCGACGCCGGGATAAAAGGTATTTGGAACTTCTCCGCTCCTGATATAAATGTACCTGATGATGTGAAAGTCGAAAATGTAAACTTCTCTAATAGCTTGTTTACTTTGTCTTATCTTATGAACGATAAATATTACTCTAAGTAAAGGATCTCTGTTGTAGAGGTTCTTTTTTATTGTAATTTATTTTTATATTATTTAATGTTTCTAAGTTTTAATGGACTCTTTTGTTATTAATGGAGTTTTTTAATTTTATAAGCTTGGCGTTTTGAGCAACGGAATCTTTGATTCGTTGGCGAAATGAACGCAGTGAATTTTATTTTAAAACTTTAGTTTTTAAATAAAACTTAAATAATAAATATAAAAAGATGTAAAACCAATTCAAATTGTCTTTGATTTTATATAGTTGTTATCCTTATTCTTTCCTACTCGGTATAATATTATTTTTTATTTACTATTTTAATTTTATATCTATTTAATCTCTTGCTTACTTATTATTTAGTTATTTAATTACTCACTTACTGCCTTTTATACTGTTTATAAAGTGTCAAGATTTTCAGGAAAAATATAGTTTTTTTAGTGAAAACCAAATATATTTTTTATATAATATTACTAAATACTGGAGATAAAATAAAAATAATAAACGATAATAGTAAAAATAAATAATAATAATAATAATACGGAGGAGGTCTATTATGACAAAGGAAGAATTAAAAACAATTACAGAAAGTGCGTTTAACAATTTATTAACTCAAAGATACTCTTCGGAAGAGTTGATAAAACAAATAACTCTTCTCAGCGAAGAAAACCAAGAAGAGTTAAACCCAAACCAATTTGCTATGTTTTTATTTTACCAAAACATTGAATTTACTAAAGATTATTTAGATAAGGTATTAGAAGAAGTGCTTTTAAAAGATACCGTAAAATAGTTTATTTTCACAAAAAATAATCTGGCATCTACCTATAATGCTAGATTATTTTTTGGAGTTTTTAATAATATTTTTAAAATTCACTTTAATATAGCCGTTTAAATATGTTCATTTTTCACCTCAGCTATTTAAATATTTTTCGTATATTTTCTTCTCTGCTATTTTAATAGCCTCAATTGGATCATAACCCATCTTTACATATTTCTTAGCTATTTCTATCAATTCATCTATTCTGTCCAACATAATTATCGCCCCTTTGAATTAAAAAACCTATCAAAACTATTATTTGTAATTATTTAATGATAAAATTCGATTATTTATTTATTAGATAAACGTATTTAAATAGCCTTCTTTTTTTTATATTTAAATTATTACATTTCTCGACACCTTATATTGTATATTGAAAATATAAATTAATATATAAGTTAATCATATATCTTTACGCTATATTCCAACATTTTAACCTCTATTTCGGTAACATTTTATATATTTTTAAATATTATATAATAACACTTTATTTTTATTTTGAAGTAGATTTTTAATCTACAGTATATTTCAACTTACAGTATATTTAATTTATATTTAATTTTAATTTGCAAAATATTTTTGAAGTGAAAAACTTAAGTACAAGGATGGTGATTTTAATGGCTGTTGTAACAGGTGCATTAATTTTTGATGCAGATAGAAGTGGTGAAATCGACTTTAGAACTAACGGCGCTATCACTAATACACCTTTAGTTTTACAAAGTACTGATGGTAGTTTTAATACAGTCGCGACTTTAACTGATGGTGTCGGCGACTTTGAGTTTTTTAATGTACCTGCCGGAAATTACAAAATAAGTGTTGTTGATGGATATACAGGACTTATTACACCTAGCCCAGCAGACTTTGCTACGGCTGCAAAACCCGAAAAAGAAATCACACAAGGCAAGGTCCCCAGTTATAAAAATGTGCTGCCAGCAGACAGGCGTACAAAAGGAATGAACGCATTAAACGCAGTATTACCTACAACTTTATATATTACAGTAACTGAGGATGCTCCCCTAGATGATGTCTACTTTTATATAGGCCCTGCTTTATATAAAAATTATATATTAGATAAGTGTAGTTCTTTATCACCTAATAATCTAATATCAGCTGGAGATAATGGGACATTTGGCGACGTCGAAATAGGTAGCGAGCCAAATAGCGGTCCCGCAACTAATCCATATAGTAATTCATCTCTTATGTCTGATTTTACATGGATTAAACAATCAAACGAAATCCCAATAGGAGATTACACTATTGGAAATACGACAAAACCATATAATGAAAGTGAACTCTACGATTGGTGGAGATTATCCGACCACACGACAAGTATAGAAACAGGTAGAATGCAGATTGTAGGCGGCAATAGTTCAAATAAGAAAACTTTATCGACTACTGTAAATAACCTCGAAAAAAACACAACTTATTTATTTACAGCTTGGGTTGCAAGTTTAAATAAAAATCAATCTCCATCAGATTCCAAAGTAGGCATGACAGTAGATGGTCTAGATACACATACTCCACTATATAGCAACTTAAACCACATGATAAGTACAGATCCTAAACTACCAATTTGGCAGGAGATAGGCGTTAAATTCAACACAGGCGAAAATACTTCAGTTTCGCTAAATATGTTAAGTGTAGCACCTATGTATTTTTTCGCTATTGATGATATTAAACTGAGAAAAGTTACAAACTTATGTAGAACTACTTCAGGTAGTGTATGTGATAATTTCTGCGTTACAAATTGCGTAAATAAACATTTAACTTGTGTGGGCGATATTTTGACATTTAATATTTGTATATACAATACAAGTGAATTTAGTATGGGAAGTAATGACTATCCGATTATTTTTTCAAATGTTTTATCTGATTGTGCTTGCTTTATTCCTAACACACTTTTACTAAACAATATGCCTTTAAGTTGTATAAATTTATGTAATATTAATCTAGGTATTTTTAAACCATATGAATTAAAAACAATCGTCTTTAGCGCATTTATACAGTCTAATTTTCAAAGGCTACTGACTAGTTGTGCTAAGGTGATTTATATAGATTCAGACTCAAATATTTGTTGTACTAATAATACGATAGCTATTATGATTTTATAACGAGTAAAAATCAAATTTATTTAAAAGGAGATGAGTTTATGGCAAGTATAACAGGATTGCTCATTTTCAATGTCAACAGAAGTGGATTAATCGACTTTGCAAATGATTCAGGAGTAGCAAATATACCGATAGTTTTACAAAGTACTGACGGCGACCTTAGGACAATTGCTACTTTTACTGATGATAGCGGTGAATATAAATTTTCTAATGTACCTCCTGGAAATTATAGAGTCGTTGTAGCAGATGGTTATTCAAAAACTATTTTACCTATCCCTGCTGATTTTGATGCTAATGCAAGAGCCGCATCACAAATTCAAGTGGCAAAAGTACCTAGCTATACATCTATAGCTCCAGAAAATCGAGTAGACGGTATGAATGCCTTAAATACGGTGACCTCGACTACTGTAAATCTAACTGTAACTTCTACTGTAGATGTATATGAGGCGGATTTTTTAATAGGGCCGGCTATATATCTCACCCAAACGCTAGAAAATTGTCTAATTGTATATCCCGACAATTTGATTAAGGTTGCTAGTAATGGGACATTTGGTGAAGTTTCACAAGGAAGTAGCCCTGACAGTGGACCTAGTAATAATCCATATCCAAATGACAATATTACTTCTTGTTTTAAGTTTACTAAGCAGACAAACGAGCTTTTTAGAGGATATTATACGATTGGAAATACAATCTCTCCATATAGTGATGATTATAACTGGTGGAGGTTATCTGATCATTCAACAAGCACAGAAACAGGACTGATGCAAATTGTAGGTGGAGATGGGTCAAACAATGCATCATTTTCAACTATTGTAAATAATCTCAATGAAAATACGACTTATTTATTTTCATTTTGGATAGCAAATATAGATAAAAGTCCAAACCAGATAAATTCAAAAGTAAGTGTATGTATAAAGGGGTTAAACGACTGTTGCACCTTATATAGTGATTATGAACAAATATCTACTAATTCACATTTACCAATATGGCAACAAGTCAGCATAAAATTTAATACATGTTGTAATTCTTGTATTTCAATATGTATTTGTAGCCCAGTTTCTATGTATTATGCAGTAGACGATATAAGTTTAAATAGACTTTCAATAGCATCATGTTCTTGCATGGCTAAATGTGCTTTATCTATTGCAAGCTGTGCAGATAGGTACACAACTTGTATAGGAGATATTATAAGATTTTCAGTAGCTATATCCAATAATACAAATACTATAATAGGTAATTCTTCTCGTGTTTTTTTATACAATAATTTATCTAAATCGGCTTCCTTTATTTTAGGAAGTCTGATTATAAATAATGTACAACTCCCTTATTACTTTGATATATATTGTATAGATTTGGGAGTGTTTAGCCCTTGTGAAGTCAAAACTATTTGTTTTGATGCTGTTGTAAATAATTGCTTTATAAATCCAATTTATAATATATCTCAGATAGTTTATAGGTATAATACACAAGTTTCAGATAATTATACTTATTGCTCAGATAGAAGTGATGTCGCTGTCTATATATGTTAATCTTAAACCTTAGTGATGTAGTGTCTATATAAAATCAGCATTAAAGTTTATTATATAAAAAGGCTGTAGAAGCATAATCTACAGTCTTGTAGTATGTGTTATAAAAAAATTACGCAAGTTTGTAAACTCCCCTCTCTTCATTCTCCTCAGTTTGTGATACAATATAAAAGGCTCATCCAAATTTGGACGGGTTTAATATATTGAGGAGGAAACATTAATGAGTTTTTTTAAAGATTTATTTTCATCTTTATCTTCTAACAAGACTTCTGAAAAACCCTCTCAAAACACAGAACTTTTAACTAACAGCGCAAAGAGAGTTATTCCTTCTATTGCAGATTATTCTTACAGAAATACAGGCTTAAACACCATGACTTTCGAGGATTTAAAATATTTACTTAAAAATGATGTGTTTGAGAAAAAGCTAAATCGTGCATGTGGCGACAATATCGTATATACTGATATGCTAAAAAAAGACATAGTTTATTATTACAACCTTATGGATGATTTAAACGACCATATTTGCTCGATTTTAACACATAGAAGATTGCTTAGTGTAGATGAGTGGATGGATATATTCTCTGATATGCAGAGAAAAAACCTTATACACAATATTTATGAGGCTAAAAATAGCGACATATTAGACGATTATAAGTACATATATGGAGATGATTTAATACGTAGATTAGAAAGCGACTACACTTGGATGTATATAAATTCGAGTTTACTGCTTGGTTGTGTAAGTGCAATTTATGAAAAACCACACTTTGGACATGATTTATTCGACAGCTCGTCAGAAGTTGTTGTAGACGAAATCAACAAATGTTGTGAAAACTGGACTGCACATTTCTTCTCGCTAAAATCATCTACTTCAAACTCAAACAAAAGAAATGTTCAAAATGCGAAATCTTATGATTCTTACGATTCTTCTTATAAAGCAGAAGAGAAACCTTGTGAACCAGTACGTGAAATCGTAAAAGAAGCTACAGAAGAAATAAGCACATCAAACGCTTTTGAGGAGATTTTTGAAGAAGTTTATAAAGAAAGAATAGTAGAGACAGAAGTTTCAAAAGATGATTTCAAAGAAGATACTTATAAAGCTATCTACAAAGAAAATACATACGATTTTTATGAAACAGAAACCGCTAACACTGATTTAGAAGATGATTTTAAAGAAGTTTATGAAACACAATCTTGTGAAATAGATTTTGAAAATAAAGTTGATTCATTAGATACAACTGAGAAAGATTTATGTGAAGAAGTTTATGAAGAAAAAACTGTTGAGGCTGTTCAAGTAGCAGAAGTGAAAGTTGCCGAAGTTGTTAAATTAGCAGAAGTGAAAGTGTTTGAGACGAGTACACAAACTGTAGAAGATACATTTGAAGATACGTTTAACGAGACTTACTCACAAACTTACGCAAACGAGACTTATATAAACAAAGAGGCACCTTCTATACTTCAAAAATGTGAAGAAGACGAAATAGTTGAAAATAGCTTTGCATTTTTAGAAGATGACGACGAACTTGTTGTAGCTGATTCAGTCATTAAAAAATACGAAGACTTCGACCCAATTGAAGAAGATTTTGAAATAGCTGAAACTGAAGAATATGCTGAGTCTGAAGGACATGTAGACACTGTCAATACTGTTAATGTGTCTGTCGATGAGCCTTCTGAAATAGAAACTTCAGAATCTAGTTATTATGAAGAAGATAAAGCTGATTTAGAAAATAATACAGAACACTTGTTGAGTGAAGATGCGAAAAACGCAATTTGGCATATTGTCCAACAATCGTTTAAATATACTGATTTCAGTGCATCTACTTATCAAGATTTCCAAGATTTTATGAATAAAAACGTATTTGATAAAAAACTAAATCGACTTAATTGTGATATTAGAAGGTATTCAGACGATCTTAAAAAGAATATCTTATACTACTACAATCTAATTGAAGATTTAAAATATCATCTTCACTGTATTATAACGAATAAACAACTTATAAAAGCGGATAAATGGATGGAAGAGTTCGGTAAATTGCAAATTGCAAACAGAGTACACGAAATAGCAGGCACACCAAACGCCGATATTTTAGAGACTTATGACAAAATAGCAGTCCAAAATCTAGTTTCTAGCTTAGAGAGAGACTACACTTGGATGTATCTAAGCTCGAACTTATGGCTTGGATGTATATATGCAATATACGAATATCCAGAATTTGCACCAGCTCTATTTGCAGAACCTGCAGGCTGTATAGTTGATGAGATTATGTATGAATGTGATGATGTTATGATAAATTGGAGATCTGGGAGATAATTTTAGGGGACTGGGAGCAGTCCTCTTTATTTTTTGGATTATTTTATACATATATTTTTATAACAAGTTTTTAAATTATTAAATCTTCTCCTGTATTATTACCCTTTGAACCTAATACTTCTTCTCCAAAAACATTTCCATTCATCAACTTAATTATACATATAAAATCTTCATTTTTATCTATTACTTTATTTAAATCAGTTTTAAATCTTATCAGCTTAGATGGATTCATCTCCCCTCTAAATACCGATTTTTGAAAATGTGATAAGTATTTTTTACAAACTTTAAAAACCTTTTGCACACGTTTTTCTCCAACATCATAAAATACAAATACATAATTATAGTTTAATTTTTTACTCATTATAAATTCTCCTTACAATTAAATGGTATAAATTCTTTATCTTCCAATATATTTTTTATAAGTTTATAACAATCTAATTTTATTGCAGTTCTATATGATACCTTTCTCTTTAATGTTGGATGCATAAATACTGATTCTATTCTCTTTTCAAAAGCTTCTATAAATATTTTTCTTCCTTCTTCATTTAAAAGACAATAATTGTATTTTTTATCGAAATGCTTTGTTACTTGAAGTTTTTTCTTATTCACTAAATCAAAAATAGTCTTATATACTAATATTGGCTTAAATGCCTCACTAATATCTAAACTAAGCGAAAATCTTCCCTCTGATGGTTCATGTAAAAAACTAATTCTTTGATCTAAATGTGTTCTATAAATAGAATTTATTGTCTTAGCATATAAAACTGAATTTCCAAATGAAATTAAAGAATTTATCGGGTTATCTGGTGGTCTCTTAACTCTTTTATTCATTATAAAATCTTCTGGTAAAAAGTATTTGAAGGTAGAATAAAACCTCTGCCAAATTTCACCTTCAACTGCCATAACTTGTTGAATGCCTTTAGCATTTTCAATTTGTTTAAAAGCATCTTTTCTTATCCAATCTATTACTTCTTTTACCTCAAATTTTTCATGTCTATAGTAATGATACAAAATTTCAGAAATATTAACTCCAATTCCTTTTACAATAGACTTGGCTATTTTTAATCTCTCTTCACTATTTTCATATTTTTCAACTTGTTTAACAAGTAATTTTCCACTATTATATTTATTTCTAGGATAAAAAGTTCCACTATATCCTTCAAAGTAGTTAAAAAAATGTACTACAATATCATTTCTAGCTAAAAAATCTAATAATTTAGTATTTATACTAATCTCATTTAAGCAATATATTTCTTTAGTATTTTCAATTGGAATATATACATTTTTTCCATCTTTTCTAAAACATAATGAATTATCCTTTCTACTAAGTTCACCCATAGAAGTAATATATCTCGTACTACCCATATTTTACATCCCCTTTTAAATATAACAATATTCATAATAAGCACATTTTTTACATTTAGGTTTATTTAATACAGTTGGAATAGATTCAGAATTAATAAGTTTTTTTATATCTGAAATGTGAAACTCTAATTCTTTTTCAATTTCATCAGTAAGTTCAAAATAATACACTTTATTATCTGATTTTTTCTTTTCAACACACTCTAACTTTCCTTTTCTTATTATCCCTTTGCTTTTTAAAACTTTTAAGTAAAATAATAATTGCCATTTACTTGCATTTATATCTGAATCTGATTTTTTTATTTCTGTAAGATATTCCTTTGTGATCTTGTCTACTTTGATATTCTCAATTGATATTTCTGAATTGTCACTATCTGATGATTTTTGCTCATGAATTGCTTTTCCAATTTTAACAAGCTCGCTATTATCTTCTAAATTCAATCGATTTGCAAATAAGTAACATTGTCGTTTGCAGTGAAAATAATAGTTTATTATCGTTCCGTTAATTTTCATAATCTCACTCCCCTTTGGGTTGTTATTGAATTTTTCTTATTAATTTTATTATATATTATTTTTGTGTTTAAATATATTTTATATTGTTATTAAATTGTAATTTTTTTGTATTTTTATTATTTTTTGATGTTCCTTCTGTATTTAAATACATCTCATGTTAATGTTAAATACGTTATAATACTTTTTATTCCATTCAATACATTAGATTTAAATACATCTCATGTTAATGTTAAATATATATCTGCATCTAATACTGCTTACTACGAAGATAATTTAAATACATCTCATGTTAATGTTAAATCTAATCTTCTTAATCTTGTAGGACAAGGAAAGTTCAAATTTAAATACATCTCATGTTAATGTTAAATTTGGAATTGTAAGCAAAGGATTTGTTGCAGATATACTATTTAAATACATCTCATGTTAATGTTAAATTCCCCTTGGGCATTCTTTGTTTGGTCTAACATTATTATTTAAATACATCTCATGTTAATGTTAAATTTGGCATCACATTTTCAATCACCGGTGTTACTGCTATTTAAATACATCTCATGTTAATGTTAAATATATCAAAATCAGATAGTAAAATTTTGATTGGAGAAATTTAAATACATCTCATGTTAATGTTAAATAAAAGAAAATGGAACATATTCATTTTATACATTAGGATTTAAATACATCTCATGTTAATGTTAAATTAATCTTACAAACGGTTATTTGTACGAAGTATTTAGATTTAAATACATCTCATGTTAATGTTAAATTTAGCAAAAGGTGTTATAAACGGATAGGGGGTATAATTTAAATACATCTCATGTTAATGTTAAATAGTTTTAGAACTTGCAAAATATTATAATGATAATGAATTTAAATACATCTCATGTTAATGTTAAATATTTAAATCCAGTTCTATATCCCCAAATATCTTTTTAATTTAAATACATCTCATGTTAATGTTAAATTCGAACTCCAATATCTCTTTTATACTTTTCTCCGTATTTAAATACATCTCATGTTAATGTTAAATTATCTAGATTCGGTACTCTAGATAGCTTGTTTTTTAATTTAAATACATCTCATGTTAATGTTAAATAAGAAAGGGAACAAAAACAAGAAAAAATAAAGAAAGATTTAAATACATCTCATGTTAATGTTAAATGAGATCCATTATTTCAAAAAGCAGAAAGAAAACTCTAATTTAAATACATCTCATGTTAATGTTAAATCACTAATACCAAAGGTACTGGTTATATAATAACAGAATTTAAATACATCTCATGTTAATGTTAAATACTTTAATTGAATTTCTCTACAAAACTAATTGCTGCATTTAAATACATCTCATGTTAATGTTAAATAATTAACTAAAAATAGTTATGTTAAGTTTGATAAATTTAAATACATCTCATGTTAATGTTAAATACTTTTTCCGTTATATGTAGTGTATCCCCAACCATTATTTAAATACATCTCATGTTAATGTTAAATTTCTTCCAAATGCATCTTGCCCTTGTTCTATATAGATTTAAATACATCTCATGTTAATGTTAAATTTATAATGAAGATTTATATGGATTATTATATTGCGAATTTAAATACATCTCATGTTAATGTTAAATTGGTAAAATTTCTTCGGACTTAGAAGTCGAAGGATATTTAAATACATCTCATGTTAATGTTAAATAAGCTAGCGTTAGTACCTTCTAATAAAGCATTTCCATATTTAAATACATCTCATGTTAATGTTAAATTAAAGTAGAACAAACAGATATAAACAATGTAAAAAGATTTAAATACATCTCATGTTAATGTTAAATCGGTGAGTATTTTATATACGGTTCAGCGAAAAAAGAATTTAAATACATCTCATGTTAATGTTAAATCAAGGTTTACTTTCTAATTGACCTAAGTCCATTACTATTTAAATACATCTCATGTTAATGTTAAATTCATTATAATCTAAAATACCTGTAGTGCTTATATAGATTTAAATACATCTCATGTTAATGTTAAATAATTTGACGGAGATAGTTTAGATTTAAGCAAATGGATTTAAATACATCTCATGTTAATGTTAAATACTGCTATCTGCTTTCTACCCCTTCTCTTTATTTGGATTTAAATACATCTCATGTTAATGTTAAATCCTATATAGTAAAAATACATCTGATGTTAAACCATATTTAAATACATCTCATGTTAATGTTAAATTTTTTTTAAACTAGCCAGTTGTTGTTTATGTCTTTCTATTTAAATACATCTCATGTTAATGTTAAATACGATTTGTGGAATGGGTTGGGGATCAATTAAAGTTATTTAAATACATCTCATGTTAATGTTAAATAAAACTGCTCCGTTTCGTGGCTTAAATCTTCTAGGTATTTAAATACATCTCATGTTAATGTTAAATACCACTAATATACCCATTTCTTATTTATATAATATCACATAAACATTGAAATACCAACAATCATACAAAACTTTTCCAACCGAAATACATAAGCAGATATTTTTATAAACAAATCGCCAAACCCCTTTATTTAACTCTGTTACAGCCATATCATATGCAAAATAAGGTTGGAAAAATCTTTAGATAAATTCACCTATATTATTCATAAACTTATCTTTATTTAGTTTACCATCTTTAAAATACTCTTCTCCATCATATATGCAGTATATATCACCGATCATATCGTTGTAGCATGGTATTTGGCTGCATACAATTTGGTATGTAAAGTAGTTCATATAACTTCTAATTTCAGATAGTTTTACTTGCTTTTTGGCATAGTTCATTTTATTATCACAAAGCAGTTTTTTATAATTATCCCAGACTTCTTTTCCGTCTATAGTAGTGCCATCTTCTAAAGTTATTTTTGTGCAAAGATAAATTGTAGTAGACCAGTTGTCGTCGTCTATAAGTTTCATTCTTTTTTCTATTTCAAATGATTTTAAATCTCCAACTTTACTAAAGAAATCATCTATATTATTTTCGTTTAATTCATTATTTCTTTCTTTTATAAGTTCCATCACAGTTTTATAGTAATCGCTGTAATTTTTATCAATCAATATATTTCTATTTTCTTCGTTTAAAAGAGTTAACGCTGTGTTTGCTCTATAATCATTTGCATATACATCTTTGATGCTGTCTAATTTAAAAAAGTATACTATTCCATCTCTCTTTCCTGATCTGTTTATCCTTCCCATAAATTGTTCCTCATTATCCATAGTCGACACATCTTTATATCCTATGTCCATATCGATATCAACACCCGCCTCGATAACTTGTGTAGATACTAATATTATCCCATTTTGTTCTGCTTTTTCGCTATTTACAACATTTAAAATTCTCTTTCTCTCAGCAATACTATCATCTCCTGTCAATAGCTCAATCAAACAACCTCCTTCTTCTGAAGGAAATTCTTCTTTTAATCTATTATAAAATTCATATGCTGATTTTTTAGTGATAAACTCTATTAAAATTTTCTTTTTTAATTTCATTTTTTTAATAACATGTTCAAATAATACATCTTTATTAAATTCACAATTTAAAAGCTCATAACTCACCTTCACCCTATCTTTAAACTTTGGATTTAGAAAATATTTTTCTCTATTTTTAATTAAACTCGTTGTTTTTATATCCCCGTCTAATAAAAAGTTTAAATTTGGAAGTGTTGCCGACATTATTATAAATTTTATGTTTAGTATATCTGCAAATGTTTTGAAAAAGGTGATTATCTCGGTCCAAATTGTGATTTTATAAGATTGTATTTCATCTAATACAACTACGCTATTTGCTAATTGGTAAAATCCAGAGCATGACTCCCTTCTGCTCCCAAACATAATGTCGAATAAACTTACATTAGTCGTCAATACCATTGGATAATTTAAAAACAGTTTATCAAGCCAAAACTTTTGATAATCGCTATCTGTATATTCAAATTCTTCATTTGTACCTTCGTTATTTTTATTTGTAGGACTATATGTTTTAATCGGCTTTATTGAGTTTATTACTGCAAATTTTTCATATACTGCTTTATTATTTCCAAATGTATTTTTTAGACTGTCTGACGTCTGCTCTATTAATGTATTAAATGGGTATATATAAAATATTTTGTTTAAGTTTTTGTTTATTTCGATAAGTTTATAACTTAAATTTATTGATGAATTTGTCTTTCCGCTTCCGGTTGGTGCTTCGAAGTAGTATATATTTTCATTCTTATTTTCTACTAGGCTGTTTTCACTTTCTATAAAAATTTCAGTCCTAAATTCATTAATATCTTTTTCATCATTTTTGCATACTTTATCAAGTTTATTTTCATCACGATTTATATCTTTTTCTAAATTTTTAGTTTTCCTATACTCATCTATCTTTTTATTTATATCAGTATTTTTAAAAATATAATAAAACTCGTTTATATCTTGTATTTCACCGACTGAATTACTCTTAACACCACTTATGTATTCGCTAGTTGCCAAATAGTCACAACTCACCAAAACAGAATACACCAACCTATAATATGTAAAAATACATATTGATTTTTCTTTAGTAGCATTTTCTAACAATTCTCTTACATCTTTTTTCAATCTATTTAAAGTCTTTTCTCCCAATATAAATTTATCTTTCTTAAATAAATCTATATTTTTATCTTTTAATAATTTTTCCAAATTAAAAATGCTATCTTTTGCACTACAAGATAAATTATTTATTTCATTTACATAAGTTTCAAAATCACCCAAATCACTGTGGTGTCTAGATATTATAAAAGAATTTAAAACTATAAAAAATCGTAAAACTTTCTTTTCTTCAAGCTGTAAATCTCTAAATTCTTCTTTTAGTTTTTTGCAATAATAATGAATATACACAGTAGATGATATTTTTGAATGTTTTGAACCTATGGCATATCTGTACTCGTCGTTTGTATAATCATCTTTTATTATCTTGTTTTGCATTTTTAAATCTTGAAATAGGGGGTTTAGCTTTCCTATGTCGTGCAGGATTATCGTATTTAATAACATCTCCCTAAAAAGTTTTCTAGAGTTTTTGCTACAGTTTTCAAAGAATTTGTTTTCTATATTTAAAAAGATTTTGTCTAACTTTTTAGCTTGAAAAATAAGATCAAAATAATACTTAACCCTATCTATATGTTCAGACAAAAGCTCTTTTTTCTTGTTTTTATTGTTGTCATCTATATGGGCATAGAATGTATAATTTTCATTTAAAAATTCGCTTATTTTAAGCGTTTTACAGTTTTTTAAGTACATATTAACCTCCAAAAAAATCTATAAAGGAGGTATATACCTCCTTTATATTTAATAAAATACTATATTTTTATTTTCAATCTTAAAAATATCTATATCCTCAGTTTTTTTCAAGTTCATATTTGTAAAAATAAACTTCTGCATTATATATAAATTTGTTTGGCTTTCAAGTGCTATCGGTAGCCTTTCCTGATATTTAAATTTTGGGACATATGTATAGTCATAATCTTCGTCGTACTCATCAGATTCGTCATCTTCGTCATAATTATTAATTACAAACATATTTTCTTTAAAAAGACAGTCTATATTTAAACAGTTTTTTAAAATTTCTATATCACTTTCTTTAAAAAGCTTTATATTTTCCATATTAGCAATATGGTCGTTTTTTCCCAAATACGGTATATAGATAGTTTTTCTATTTAGTATAGAGTTTGCTAAAGACTCGCTCACCTCATCACAAACTTGAAAATATATATCCCAAGATGGATACTCAAGCCACTGCTCTTTTATAATAAGATTTCCGCCTTGCTCTTTTGATGCATAGCCGACGCTGTTGTTAAATACTTGTACCTTTTTTTCAAAATAGCCTTCATTATTAGGTGAAATAGATATTTTTATATCTTTTAACTTGTCATAAAACTCTGGATATATAATACCCTCTTCTTTTTTGTTTTTCTTATTTTTTATATTTTGGTTGTGAAATTTCATTTTATTATATCCATCATAACCCAAAATTGCCCCAAATAAACCTAAAAGAGCAACTTTGTGGATATTGCCATAGCTATAATATAAAATAGAATTGACATCGGGCTTTTTGAAAAATGCGTTCCTTCCCGAAAGTGTAAACTTCAAAATCTTCATATTTTACACCTCTTTTTGCGTAAATATATTGTATATTTTAGCTCCTTTTATATCACTTTCCAATTTTGTAGTATCTGAATTTATATAGATTTCTACTGATTTGATTTTATCACTCAAAGAGTTTATAAGCTCTGAACAAGTTATTCTTATTATGTTTTTGTCTTGTGATTTTTCAAACTGTATATATTGTGATAAATCTGGTAGATATAAATCCCTTTCAGTTTCTACAAATAGACCAAATTCATTTTCACATCCCATTTTTGAATTAGTTGAATAAGAAGTAGCTGCTTTTAGAGAAGTATCTTTAAATTTTTTATAGTCATCTTCTGTATATCCTTCTGTCAATTCAAGCTCTTGATAGTTTTTGTAAGCTGATGGATTTATTGCAAATGGGTAGAAATAATGTGCCTCATTGCTCACTATTTTTGTGCCAAGTGTAGAACTTTTTGATTCTGTTTGGTCTTGGTTGTTTGATTTTTTAGAGTCCTTGTTTTTAGGATCTCTAAATGGAGATAAAATCTGTTGTTCTTCTGGAGTTGTATCTTTGTATTTATTAAACCCTTGACCAAGTTGGACAGCTCCTGTTATTGATACATTATTTCCCTCTTCTGCAAATGTAGCCCCAAAGTTTTTAACATCGATACATTTAAATAAATTGCTTATTACAAGTGATGCATCTTTACATTTTTTTAAATCTTCTATTTTAAATAAATACTCGTATCTTTCTTTTAAAGATCTTGGGACTAATTGAACATTATTTTTATTATCTTTACTTATCTTCATTGATTTTATATAAAGGACTTTTTCACCCTCATCTTCCCACATCTTCTTCATAGGGTATTTAAAAGCCTTATCACTTCCAAATGTGCTTCCGTCTGAAGTTGTCTTTGGATATCCTGTAAAATCTGCATTCCAATTTGCCATTATAGATTTTATCCCCAATACTCCATATACTCTTTTATCCATCTAAGCATCCCCCTTTTTTTCATCTTTTTCATATACTAAATTATTACTTAAAAATCCCGCAAGCAATATATCTTGGTCTATTTTGCTTTCTGGACGATATCCTAATACCATTGAATATAATTTTTTAAATTTATTGTTTAGACTCATTGAATAATTATAGTTTTTATATAGTCTCATAAGAGTAGTTTTTATAACTTCGTCGTTTTTTGCATTTAAAAATGGATTTATAAGTGATTGATTTTTGTTGCTTGATTTGCTAAGTGTAAGTAAATAATAAGCAGTTTGTCCAACTGCAAAAAAATATTCCATATCATTTTCTATTGTATCAAGTTTTTCATTTTGTTCAGATTTATAATTTATCTTTTCTTTTAAATTAACTTTAACACTATTTAAAAAATCTGCCATTTTATTCTCCCCTTTAAAATATTCTATAAAAGACCATCTCAAGTTAAACTGATGTATAGCTGATATATTAAATCCTTTTACAACTGAATCTTTTAAAATTTCTAAAGTTGCTTTATTTAATACAGCTTCAATATCGTTAAAATATCCTTTATAAAGCCAGTTAAATATAGAATTTCTACACATCAATAAATTTCTTTTTTTGACATTATCATTGAATTTTATCTCATTTGCATCAGTGAAATAATTTCCTTTTAAAAACTTAGAAAAATACACTTCATGTAAAAGTTCCTGAATATCTTTCTTGTCGTAGTATTTAGAGTAATATTCTACATTATCTCCTTTTGAAAAATTCAAATCTATGTCTATATAAGATTTATAATAAAAAGCTTTTTTAAGATTATATTTATAATTAGAAATAATGTCATAATCTATAATTTCAAGATTTTTCCCCTTTTGGATTCTAAGATAGATTCCTGTAAAATCATGTTTTTCTAGCATTTTTCCATTTTCTAGCTGATTTATAGTATTTCTTGTTTTAGACTTTTGTTCGTCGTTATCTATATATATATTGTATTTTTTTCTAGCTGCACATCCTGAAAGATAATCAAAAAACTTCTTTTGTAAAAATACTTCTTCATTATCTATCAAGTATGGTATTTTTGTCTTTCTTGTTTTGTTGTCTAGATAAGGCTTTTTACCATTTAGCCCTAAATTATCATTTGGAAATCCAAACAACTTATTATCTATTATTTCGTTGTATTCATTTTTATTATATATATTGGGTATAAGGTATCTTTTACTTTCCTTTTTATAAAGCTCTATCGTCTTATCTTCATCTTCAAACCTAAAAAATATCTTTAAATAATCTTTGTTTGTATTTATATTTAATTTAAAAATATTGCCTTTTATCCAGCTTCTTATACTTTCCAAAAGCTCTTCATCTACTTTGCCTATTTCGTCTTCAGTCATTTTATAGACATCTCTTGATTTTTTATTGCTTTGATATTTTTTCATAGGTTCTTTTAAAATATTATAAAAATCATCTATAATCTTATCACTTAACTTGTTTTTTATATTTTCCTTTTTAATAAAAAAACTAAGGTAGTTGTTGCTGTGAATTGTCTTTGTCGTATCCATAGGTTTATTCATATCAACTAGCTTGCTGTAATAGTCGTACATCTTTGCTTTATTATAGTCTATATCTCCAGTTTCCAAAGCTTTATCACTATTTTTATCAAGTTTTATATCAAAAGGTTCTCTCATTTTAAACCCATCATTACAAATATCTACTATTATATAAGTCCCATCAGCTGGTATATGATAATCTGTAATTAATTTGTCGCCTTCTTGTTTTAGTATTTGTTCAAAAATATCTAAACAATCCTTTAACATTCAAACACCCCCTATTTATAGGAATTTATAGTTTACAAATCCGCAGCCTCTCGAATTCATCTCCATAATTCCCGCACCAAGCGCCATATATGCCAGTTTTTGTGCCCTTTTGTCATCACTTATATAAAGGTTTATCTTGTCACCTAATAGCTTTATATCTTTATATTTTACTGAAATAGGCTTTTTGTTTTTTACATCAATTTTGTTGAAAAGATCAAAATCCTCTTTCATCTTTTCCCCTGTGATTTTGTTGTATTTTTTTATAAGGTTTTCCTTTATCCTTCTTTCATAATCATCAATCGACATAATATCTCGCCAATATCCGTTTTCATTTTTAATTATAGCTGGTGTTAGAGAATAAATTTTTTCAATAGGTCTTTGAGATATGATTTTGATTTCGCTAGATAATGCCTTGATAGAATGTGTCTCTATATTTAAAAGTGAATTTGAGAAAAACTCTCCCAAATCTAAATTAACCGTTCTTATGGTAAGCGTATATATCTTTCCTTTTTTATAAATTTTATCTGACTCAACTGGATATGGAAAATCAAAACAATAAAATTTATACTCGTTTTTTTTGTGCATTTCTAGCAATTCTTTTCTTTTTGAAAAGCTATAATCGATTAGAGAGCATACCTTTGACTGTATATCACTTGCATTTGTATCTTCTTTTAGTAAAATTTTTACCCTTATTTGTATAACTTTCATGTTATATCCCCCAGATTTATTATTTTTTATATTTTTATTATATATGACTTTTACATATTTTCACAATATTTTTGTATTTATATTTCAATAATTGTTGCATTAAGTGATTTTTGTTAATTAGGAGATGTATTTTGGTTTACTTTTATCTTTTGAGATGAAGTATGTGTTTTATTTTTATTGAATTGAAAATATATATTTTAAAAATTGTTAAATGGAGTTAGATACATCATATGTTACTGTTAAACGAATTTCGAAACTTTCAAATCAAGTTAGCAATAGAAATTTAAATGCATCATATGTTACTGTTAAACTGTCGCAGGCAATTATATCTAAAGTATTATGGTCTATTTAAATACATCATATGTTACTGTTAAACACAAAAGGTTTATTGGATTAATGGATCAATTACCATATTTAAATACATCATATGTTACTGTTAAACCTTCTTCTAATGTGCTAAATCCTTCTTCATCATCCTCATTTAAATACATCATATGTTACTGTTAAACACAATCAGATATAAATGCTTGTTCGCATGCTTGGACATTTAAATACATCATATGTTACTGTTAAACATTTTGCTTTTTACCAATATTATATTGTTGATACAGATTTAAATACATCATATGTTACTGTTAAACAAGAATTTACTACATTTGTTGGCGGAGCTAAAGTATCATTTAAATACATCATATGTTACTGTTAAACTATATTTGAATTAAAGGCTATGTTAGCTTTCTTTGTGATAAATATGATATAAAAATAGCCATATCTTAGTGTTTCTAATATATTAAATCCTAAGATATGGTTATTTTTATAATTTACTATAAATAATTATCAATATATTAATAAAGTCAATTATCCTTTAAACATAAATTCATACTGGTTATTATTTTTATTTATTAAAACATTTAAAGTTCCTTCTATCTTGTCATGAAAATCATTTATTGAAGTAATACTTTCTATATATATGTATTCGTTAGCACTAGAGTTTGAATTTATATTGCATGAAAGGTGTGCATCTCTTTCTTTATCGCTAAAAAATAGTTTATCTAAACTCACAGAAATCAATTCATCAGATTTATTTTCTATGATTAGTTCAATCATGCCAGCATTGTCCTTATATTGAAGATTTACAGCACTTATTTTTAAATCTTCATTATCAACTAAAACTGGATTTTCATAAAAATCAATTACATTCTCATTCTGTGCTTCTACTTTTATTGATTCATCTACATCTGATTTATTAGAATCAATATTTTCACAACCTACTATTAATGATAACATACACGCACAAATACATGATATTAAAATATACTTTCTCATAAAATACCCCCTATTTTTTATTCCCTAATTCATAATATATAACAATTCTGAACTATGACTATATTATACTTAATATTCAATTATTTTCCAATTGCAAAAAATAATTTCATTAATTTTAAACTGCAATATCTTATTTTAAGTTAGTTCAATAAGTCTATTTCTAATAGTATCTCTTGTTACAAGTGTTTCTTTAGTAGCTACATTTACTAACATATCTTTAATTCTATCGGTTTTCTTATTCTTCTTACTTAATTGGAGAAATTTAAACCAAGCTAAGTAGTTTGATATATATTTTGTAGATACACCATTAAAATGCATTATCCATCTTTTAAAACTACTATGAAGTGCATTTATATGTTGTAAATGATAAACACTATCTATCATAGATTTACCTCTAGGAATTTGTTTTAATTCTATATTTAATTTATCTTTTACTCCTATATATGACTTATGTGAATCCACACAAAAAGTAGTTTCTTCACATATTTTATTATCAAAGAAGTTAATTATTTGATTCGTTGTAATTCTACTATTACAAACCGCACCCATAAGAATATTTCCTTTTCTATCAATTGCAGTTTCTATACAAATCTGTTCTTTTGAAACTCCTCTTTTTTTCTTATCATTTTTACCTTTGCCTCTTTTTCTAGGTTCTCTAGGCATCACAAATGTAGTACTTTTAGAATGGTTTCCTTTAAAAGATTCCTTAATAAAGCATTCATCAACTTCAACTATACCTTCAACTTTATCATTTTTTAATGATAGATTTATTACATCAAGTATCCTATGACGCATATAGAAAGATGTTTTAACACCTACTCCAATTTCTTCGGCACATTTTCTTATAGAAAGTCCTAATATCATTAATTCACAGTATTTTAGCCATTTATCTAGACCTAATTTTGTATTAGAGAATGGAGAAAGAGTAAATTCATCAAAGCTTGTACGACAATTTTTACAGATATATCTCTGTCTTCCGTTAGATTTTCCATTCTTATTTACATTTTTACATTGGCATTTAGGACATTCATATCCCTTTGAAAATCTACTTTCTTTAACATTATCTCTAATTTCAGATGAATTAAATAAGCTACTTAGTACTTCTTGCGCTACTGAAATTAACTCTCTAAGTTCACTCTTTTTTAAATCTTTTATCATAGCTTTTATATCTGTCTTTGGCATAATATTATATATCCTTTCTAAAATAGGTTGAAATATAGTTAATATCTATATTATAACCTATTTTAGATATAATTAATCACAAAGTTAGCTAACATAGCCGAATTAAAATGTGTACCACGTTCAGCAGTATTTAAATACATCATATGTTACTGTTAAACAATTAGTTGTTATAGTTTCTACTGTTGTAACTATATCATTTAAATACATCATATGTTACTGTTAAACACGTTAACCTTTAAATTAATTAAATCAAAATATGATTTAAATACATCATATGTTACTGTTAAACGCCCTGTCTAGCTCTGGAAGCCTAATAAAAAATACTATTTAAATACATCATATGTTACTGTTAAACCAGAGTGCTTAGGTCTAGTTTCTATAAGTTTTCAACTATTTAAATACATCATATGTTACTGTTAAACAGAAGGATATCTTGATGAGGCAGAAAAGTTAATGATATTTAAATACATCATATGTTACTGTTAAACATGTAGAGATTTAGGATATACATTCAAAACAGATAAATTTAAATGCATCATATGTTACTGTTAAACATGGATGCTTATGTAGCAGAAGGAAATTCGATACTATTTAAATACATCATATGTTACTGTTAAACGCTGGATTGTTTTTAAATTTACGATTAATATCTTTCAATTTAAATACATCATATGTTACTGTTAAACAACAAATGTTAATCCAATTAAATACGGATTACTATTATTTAAATACATCATATGTTACTGTTAAACTGAATCATCGGCTAATCCTAATTTTATTTTTATTTTATTTAAATACATCATATGTTACTGTTAAACACATCAAGATGTTACGTTATTTATTCCTAGAAAAAAATTTAAATACATCATATGTTACTGTTAAACATATATTTATACGTTAGAAGATATTGAAGATAAGCATTTAAATACATCATATGTTACTGTTAAACAATGTAGAAAAATTAGCTTATGCAGTAGGTGGAGCTAATTTAAATACATCATATGTTACTGTTAAACTGTATTTACCGTAACAGATACAGGAGTCGGAATGTTATTTAAATACATCATATGTTACTGTTAAACTGGCTTCAGATGGGTCTATGGAAGTTGGCCAATATATATTTAAATACATCATATGTTACTGTTAAACTCTAAGATAATCCATCTTTTGCGATGTTGTCATGGATTTAAATACATCATATGTTACTGTTAAACGTGTATTTTTCAATCAGACTCAAACTATTAAATTTATATTTAAATACATCATATGTTACTGTTAAACGTATCAAGTCACTTTTGATAGATATATAATACAACAATTTAAATACATCATATGTTACTGTTAAACCTTATTGTTCTCCAATACTGGGAGTACCACGCAGTAATTTAAATACATCATATGTTACTGTTAAACTAACATTAGTATCTTGTACCTCTTTAAGCCTACCTATTTAAATACATCATATGTTACTGTTAAACCACCCTATTTTACACATTCTACATTTATATAATATCACACACTTCCCCAAATACCAACATTTCTAAGAATTATTTCCAACCAAACCCCCAATGCCATAAAAAAATCAAAAAACACCCTCAAGCCCTTGCAACATCACCAACCCAAGTCAAAACAAATTTTTTCGATTGGAAAAAATAACAAAAAAAGCCAGAAAGTCAAAATACTCTCCAGCTTTTCATACATCACATGTTACGGTTAATTATAAATTACTTATAAGTTAAATATAATTTAAAAACATCTTATGTTGATATTAAAATCAGTATAATTAATCTTAATATAATAAAGATTATCAAATTCGCCAAAAAATTTCAATATTAATTCCACATACTTTTAAAAGCCCATAACTAAATCTAAATTTCAATCTAGTTATGGGCCTTTGACTATATTATTCATCATTCTTGCATCTTATTATATTATCTTACTTTTTATTTTTATAATCCTCTTTTAAACATTTGTCGATTATTTTTCTTATTGTCGTTTCACTAAGTTTATATTTTTTACGAAGATCTCTATAGTTCATATTTTTATCCCTATAATCTTCATATATCGCTCTATTCTTTTTTGATATATCGTGTTTTTTCTGAGATGGAATATATATTCCTCCCCCACCATACTCTTCTACTATCTTTTCATAACATTCGATTCCAACTATTTTTACAAAAGAGTGTAGGTTTATTGGAACTACTTTAAGATATCTTTCATCAACTTCATAATTTTTTTTCATAATTTCCTCCCCTTTTCTTTAATTTTTTTATTGTGCTTGTATAATACTGATATCTTAAATTTTCTACTTATCATCCCTCCTTTATTATAATTTAAAAGCGAAATCCCTATATGAAAAGTATTAGCTCTATATTATATTTTTTAAAACATCTTACTAGTTATATATATGAAGTATTATAACTATATAAAAAACTATTTTTGGATTTCTAACTTTCTTATAATATATAATTATACAAAAAAATAAAAAATCCTCCTGACTTTTTTAAAATTCTTAAAAAAAATAAAAATTTTTTACTGTTTTTGTCAAACTTTAAAAAAAATATTTTTTTCAAGTAGTTTGTTGGATTTTTTATATTATTTTTATTTACTATTATATTATAAAAGTAATAAACTGGACCTTCCAGCAGGATGTTTATGTATGTTGTGATTTAACTTGAGAGCAAACCAGAAAGTCCAGCTTTATTAATGACTTTTTAAATTATATCATTAATATTTTAAGTGATACAAATGAATAATTGATGAAAAACAATGAGTACCTGCTCTCATGAGTACTGTCTCTTTTGAAGTTTCAAAAGAGTTAGTTATTTATCTAACTACATTATGGACATTATTATTTTATATTATACATATTTTTTAAAAATTTTTTTAGGAGGTTTTATTATGAAGTACACAATAGAAGGATTTTCTCAAAAAGTTGCAAAAGATCTTGGTCTTGATGCTTTGGATTTGATAATACTTAGATGGTTTGTAGATTTTAAAGACTCTGGAAATATGCGCACAGAGTTTATAAATGGCGAAAAATACTACTGGATTCGCCACAAAAAACTAACTGACGAACTTCCAATTTTAAGTATGCAGACAAATGCTTTTTATAGAAGACTTAGAAAAATATGCGAATGTGGCGTTTTGAAAAGAGTCTTATTAAAAGAAAATGGCAGTTATACTTACTATACACTTGGAGAAAATTTTATAAAACTTATATCTACACAAAGTCCTTCACACTCTAAATCATCTAAGAAAACTAAGAAAAAATCTAGTTTAACAAAAGACGAAATATCTTCTCTAATGTCAGATATTGACGCATATGAAAAAAGTGCTGAGCCTTTTGATAAAGTCAATAATTTAAATAATTTAGATGAAGAAAACTTATCTTTAAATACTAGTTCTATATCTTCTGAATTATCACCTTCGTCTTTAGAACAATTGCCTACATCTTCTGAGTCGTCACCTTCGTCTTTAAAACAAACACCTACATCTTCTGAGCAATCACCTTTGTCTTTAAAACAAACACCTACATCTTTTGAGCAACCACCTTCGTCTTTAAAACAAACACCTACATCTTTTGAGCAACCACCTTCGTCTTTAGAACAATCACCTACATCTTCTGAGCAACCACCTTCGTCTTTAGAGTCTAACCAAATAATTAATCTATCAAATAAATCTATCACATCACAGTACAAAGATGACGTGAGTGCGGAATTTTTACTTTCTGAGCTTATGTGGACTCTGATAAAGAAAAACAACCCAACGTTCAAAGAGCCTAATTTTAACGATTGGTCAAAGGCGTTTGATATTATTTTAAACAAAGACAACCGAAACTTCCAAGAGGTTACGGAGCTTATCAAGTGGATTTATCTAGAAAATGGATTTTGGGGTACTCATATTTTAAACCCTTGGTATTTCAGGGATTGTTATGAAAAGGTTCTAGCTAGAAAAAACTTTGAAACTTCAAAGAAAAACCTGCTTTCACAATGCAGTCTATATTCAAAACAAAGTTTATCTTCAAAACAGTTAAATCAGTATTCAAGCTCGGACTTAAGCGAGTTTGAAGATATGTAGTAAATTTAAAATCGAGGTGATTTTTATGAATTTATATGACTTAGATGCGGAAAGAAATATTTTGAGCTGTGTATTTTTAGAAAATGATGTAATTATCGAGGGCAACAGGGTCAACTTGTGCGCGGACGACTTTTTCTACACTCAACATTCAATCATCTACACATATATGAAAAAGCTATACGACACTAATATCGGAATCGATCCGGTGACTTTGAGGGCTGAGCTTGAAAAAAACGACATACTCGAAAAGGCAGGTGGAATTTCTTATCTTGCTGGGCTGACTGCTCTCATTTCAGTTTCTGACAATGTATCGTTTCACATGAAAATTGTCAAGGATTTGGCGACAAAACGCAGCATAAAGGACCTGCTTTCAAACACTACAAAAGACATCAAAAAGCTAGATAGCAAAGACCTTCTACAGTTTTCTGACGACTTAAAAGCGACACTTTTTGACAGTGGAAATGTAGAGGATTTGATTATAGATGTGTCAACTATTGCCCCTCAAGTTGATGATGTAGGAAGTATCCAAACTGGCTTTTCTGCGATTGATTCGGCGACCGGCGGCGGGCTACACTTCGGCACACTGACTGTTTTGACAGGTAATCCCGGCTCTGGAAAAAGTACATTTTTAAATCAGATTTTGTCTAATGCTATGAGCTTGGGCTTTAATGGATTTTTATATTCTGGTGAACTTTCTTACCAGATGTCGTTGGATTGGTTTTGTAAAACTGTCGCAAATCCAAACCACCTCTCATCTTGTATTAATTCTTTTGGAAGATATACAAAAGTTACGCCAGAAGGTCGCGAGGAAATTTTAAATTGGGCAAAAGACAGGCTGTTTTATTATTCAAAAGACGCCACAGCCGACGAGATAAATTTAGTAAATGCCATTGAGTACGCTGCAATTAAGAAAAATGTAAAACTGTTTATATTAGACAACTTGATGACGCTAGAATGTAGCGGTTCTGACAAATACGAAAAACAAATTATCGCCGTAAAATCACTAAAAAACTTAGCAAAAAAATACGACCTCGTCATAATCCTAGTCGCCCACTCCAACAAAAGCTCACTTTTAAATCGTGAGCCACACGTTTTTGAAATATCAGGAGCAAGCGAAATCCCAAACTTGGCGGACTACGTATTTAAAGCGACTCGCGAAAACAGCGAGCCCGAAACCTACATCCTCCTTCTAAAAAACAGAATCACAGGCATAATAAAGAAAAAACTAAAACTACACTTTGACAGCGATAGAAAGAGATTTTTCACCCAAGGAAAATCAGAACTGCAAAAAGACTACGGCTACTCCCCAAAACTAGAACAAGGAAGTTTTTTATAAACACTTAAATTCCTTATCACAAACTCGTTAAATAGAATCACAATCCCCCCAAATTTTACAATAGCAAAAGGCGTGATCCCTCACGCCTTTTTATTTAAACTTTATTCTTCAATAAAACTAAATTCTATATAATCTCCGTTTTTTAATTCTATTTCAAAATCATAGTATTTCGTCTCGTTATCGTCTTCTTCTTCTGATCCAATCTTAAATGTCCTTATGGCTCTAAACCCAATTTTGCTCGTGCTGTTTGCGTCTTTGGATAACAACAAAATTTTGTCACCAAATCTCATAATAACGTTACAATCCAGGACCAAGTGTATTGGGTTATCTCTCGAATGATACATCACTGTACATTCTCTGCCTGGACGATTCAAATCAGTTCGATATAATTCCTTATTTTCGAGTGTTTCGACAAAGCGCTCAATCCCCACTTCTTTCACAATCGCCCACCTCCTTATATTTATATATGATAAAATAAGGAGGTTTATTACTTTGATTGTAGTTTATCTTGATTATAAAAATCTTCTAAGCATATCTTGGTGCACAAAGCTCACACATTCGATTCCATATTTTATCTGCTCTACTAATTCTTCGCTGTCGAATGTATCTTCTCCATGAGCATATACAAGTTCGCCCACAACTACATTTTCGCTATTTATATAAAATTTAAATGCTTCGTATTTTTCGTTGTATTCGTTTAGAAATTCCAATAATTCAATCGGATAATCTGAGTTTTTCCCCTTCATAAATCTATAAGTGACGACTGTAAACGGGTTGTCAGAAATCATAAATAGTCTAATTTCACAAGGATATTTCATCCCATATACATCTTGTAGTGTATAAAGACATAGTCTGTTTTCGTTATTTTCTATTATTTCAAATCTATTTAAAGTTCTCGACTCTTGCAACTCGTGGATTAATATCGGTTTTTTCTCAGCAAAATTCATAATCTCGCCCCCTAAATAAAAAATAATATAAAACTTATAAGATGTCCATTATATCATCTTTGACATTTGATACAATTCCCAAACCATCTTGCAATAGTTCGATAAATTCGTATCCACTAAAGTTATTGCCTGATCCGATATATGCTATTTTCGCCGTTATAAAATTTTGTGGTGTAATGTAGTATTTTATAACTAAGCTGTCGTTGTTGTATTTATGCAACAATCTAAGCACTAAATTTTTCTTTTTGTTGTCTTCTAATTTTGCAATAACATAATTTATTGAATTATAACAACTAGAATTCGGTATTGATATGGATACTTCATAAAAGTCCCCAGCAAACATTCTAACTGATGGTTTTAAACTTAGTCTCAACATCTTGCTGTCGTCTTGTAAAACGTCGAATGCTGAAAATAAGCCAGTTTCTTTGAGAGTCTTTTTAAGTAGTGACTTTCTTCTATAAAACTCCATATTATCATCCCCTTAAAAATCTACTTATTAATTATATTGTAGGTATATTTTTCGTAATTTTCAATAAATTACTTTAATAATTTGTGAAAATAAATTGTTGTAAAAAAAAAGTGCCAATCGAACCGAGAGTTATGTATGTAAAGTCCGATTGGCAAATAGCAAGATTGGAATCTCTTGCTCCTTGATTATGCATAATAATTATGGGCTTATTATATGACCTTCCGAACGGCCATTGCAACAAACAAGGAACAAAATGTCTTTAATTAATTTTATTATGGGTTTTTTGGATTAAAGTTTATGCATTGTATATAAATAAGTATATTTTTATTGTAGACAGGTTTTCACTTTTTAAACACATTTTGTAAATTTTTTTTTAAATTTAAAAATCTGCGTTATCTTTCTCGTTTTCTTGGTCTTCGGCATCACTTGCCCCGTCGTCTTCGTCTTCATCTTCGTATCCGTCGTCGTCTTTGTCGTTTATGTCGTCATTGTCTTCGTCTAGATAATTTTCGTCTATATTTTCGATTGCATCACTGTTGTCGTCTGAAGAGTTTTGCTTGTCCTTATCGATACATCCATTTATAAATAAACATAAAACTACTCCAAGTACGATAATTATCCTTTTCATAAATAATACCTCCACCTTTATATTTCACTTGTCATTAATAATAGTATTGTTTCCTTTTATAAACTTATTCAGATTTTCTAAACTTATACTTATTTAGTCTTTTTAAACTTATACTTGTTAAGTTTTTCTAAACTTTGTTTATATCATTTTCTATAATACCATAAAATGGAGGTTATTTAAAATAAGCCAAATCTCAAGAACTTATCTATATAGGCTTCTTTACAAAACAAAATCTTCAAAAACTCATCATCATCTAGATAGTCCATGCATTTTATCATAAGATAGTCGAACAACTCATTATAAAAATAATCTCTGTTTTCTTTTATATAAGGATCTTTTTTAGAGTGTTTATTGAAAAACTCGACTTTATCTATATTAAATAGCATTTTTTTAAAGTTTTTGTCCTTTTTAAAATCATTTAAATCTTCTTTATAATAATCACAATCTAAAAACATATCTCTTTTCTCTATATTTTCTTGTTTAATAATAAATGTAGCTATTTCATCATAAGAATACTCCTCATCATATGCACTTCTATATAAACTGCTGTATAGAAGGTAAAATTCTTGAAAAATATCCATTTTGTCATCATTATCACTTTTTATCTGCTCTAAGACCAACAAGACTATATCATTTTGGATAAACACCTCGTATTTTCTAAGCATTAAGATATACGACATAAACAAAAATGCATAGCCATATTGCACCGTAAAAAACAGCAATTCATCCCCAGATTCTTTGTAGAGTTGTTTTAGTTCGCTTTGTGAAAAATTCAACCCACTTCTATTAAAACTTTCCACGTCGTATTTATATATATTAAATACAAGATTAAATACAAAATAATCCCAATCTCTATTTCTAAAATTATTATAAAGCTGGATAAATCCACATCCTTGTGCCTTTTCAAAATATGAATTACCTTCAAATCCATGATTTTTTTTAATAATCTGATTGCATGAATTATCGTAATTTGTCATAATCTTGTCTACTGCGTCTTGGTAAAAATGCCTTTTTGAAATTTTTTCTACTACATCGCGTTTAAATACTTTTTTATGTAAATCGAAATAACTATTTACGTCCCCCGCCAATTTATACATTGAAATCACAATATCAAGCCCCCTTAGAGATAAAAACTCGGGGTTTTGGCGATATTTTTTCCAAAATTTTTCTAGATTCTTATTATTCCAATTTATATTATAACAAATAACAGTTGTCGCATTTGAAATACTTATATAATGTTGTCTAATTTCCTTGGCTAATTTAGCCTCGACAATTTTCTTTTCTTCTATATCTTGTTTGCTGATTTCTGATGGTTGCTTGCTTTTTATTTTTCTTCTTCTAAACCACATACTACGCCCCCTCACAAAAGTCAGTTTACTTACTATTATTATATAATGATTTTATGTAAAATAGGCGTTTTTTCCAAAATAAATAGACCAGAACGATAGTACAATGAAAATCAATATAAATTTAAATTAAAATGAACCACTTAAAAAGTCCCGACAATAATAATCTTTATTCCCCTCGTCTAAAAAGGCAATCTCTTATAATATATAAAAATACCATTATCCCGATTGTAAGACAAAACGCCTCTATATATGTTTTATCCGATATTGTACCGCCTATAAAAGATATAATCGCTATAAATACCCTGATTAGTATACTTTTGTTGGATACTATCTTTCCGTATGGGTGAGTTTTTTTAATCGCAGCATAATTACAGACTAAACTAAGCCCAAACAAAATCCCTACTGTGACATATGATAATAATAAATCTCTTCCATAAATAAATCTATTGTCTAATATCTGTATAAATAGATCAAACAACATAACTCCAGAGAACAACATAAAAATTAAACTCGCTATTTTAAATCCATATGACAAAGTGCTCTTTTTTTGTGTAGGCTCTGCTGCTACTGCATATTCATCATAAGTTAGTTGATTTTTTTGTTTAGGTTGTTTGTTTTTAATTTGTGGTAAATTTTCTGATTTTATCTTGATGTCGTGTTGGTTGTGATGTTCTTGGTTGTGTTTGTCGTGTTTTTGGTCATGCTTTTCGTCGCGTTGGTCGTCGTGTTTTGGCTCTTCTCTTTCTGATTCTAATTTATATTCTCTTTGAGCTTCTTTTTCTATTTCTGCCTCATCTTCTTTTATCTCAATTTTTATTTCATTATCGCTTTCTTTTTTAAGATTTGAGATAGTTTTGCTGTTTAACAGACTTTTTTCTATCTCGTTTTTTATATTTAAAAATCTCTCATCATTATATTTTTCATAAATAAAATTACACTCGTCTATAAGCTCATTTACATCTTCATTTAGATTCGGTGTTTTAAATGTATCTTTATATATTTTATTTAAATTGTCTAAATAGACTTTGTTTGAGTATGTATCTTTTTGTTTGTATTTTTGGCTAAAATAATTTTCACAATACGAATTTAGAATTTCTTTTTTGTCTTTTAATCCTACATTATCTAAATTGTCCTTTAGATATTTATTTATCTCAGAATTTATAATTTCTGATTTTCTCTTTGCTAAGTCTATCCCAAAGTAGTTAGCGTATTGTTCTATTTGGTTGTTTTTGTCGCCTTTATTTATATCTAATAAATAAAAATAAGTTTCTTCTAGATATGGATTTGAGCCGAGCATTTTCTCTAAAATATTTAGCTTTTCGTCGTTTCTCAACAACTTCGATTCTGATTTTAATTTAAAAAGTAAATCCTGTGCCTCTTTTTTATCATCTGATGTAACTCTATACAAGTCCTTATCTGTCTCGTTTTCTACACAGTCCAAGATTGCCTCATGTATATCTACTACACTGTTTTCAATAGAGTTTAATATATTTTCTCTTACTTCTTCTGAGTTAAAAATTTCTGTTTTTTCCTTGAGTATTTTGTCGTGATTTGATTTTTCGATTTTTTTATATTGATTTTCTAAATTATTAAATACATCTCCAAAGGTGCAGTATTTTTGGTAGTATTTTTGTGTGAAATTTTCTTCTGTTATATTTTCTACATCCATATCTTTTAATATATCTACAGCGTAATCTATGTAAGTTTTGATAATGTCTAGGCTCGTATCAAATCCGTCTGAAACTAAATCGTCTAGTCCCTTATATTCACCTAAGATCTTATTAAATGTATTTCTCGCTTCTTTTCCATATTCTCTGTACTTTAAATATAATGTATTATACAGCTTTATCTCCTCTGGAATTTTATTGACAATACTGTTTTTCTCTTCTCCCATATAGAGTCCCCCTATTCTCACTCACTTTCTTTCCAAATTTCCTTTATATATATTATAGTACTACATTTTTGGCTTGTAAATTTTAATTAAATGCTTCAAAAATCATCTTTAAAATATCGTCTAACCCGCTAAAATCAAAGTTTTCCCTGCTTATGTCTTTATCATTCATTCTATCAAAAAATTTTTTTAGACAGTTTGCCTTATCTAAAATCCTGCCTTGGTATTTGCCCGCACTTTCAAAATACCCAATCCACTGTATCGGAATTAAGTTATCTTCGTCTTCTGTTAAGATGTCTTTTCCGAGATATAACTCTATACTGCACGCCATCCCGTTTATATCCATTACGACATCTCCTGTTGGGCCTTTTGTGGGGTATTTTTTCGCAATTTCCAAGTCTGGATATTTAAGCACTTTTATATTGTTTGGTATTTCTATCCCGCTTAAAAGTTTCATGGCCTCTTGCCCCGCTGTGTCGTTGTCGAATATTGCAATAGTTCTGTTTGCTATTCCAGATGAGATAAACGCTTTTATAGTAGATACAAGCGCATCAGCACTCCCCCTAAGTCTTGTGGCCTTAAAATCTAAAAATGAGTAGTATTCTGATAAGTGGGGGTATAAGATATTTAGCGCAGTCTCCAAAACACATGCATCTGACTTTCCCTCTGTAAGGACGATAATCTTTTCATTTATTATATATTCAGATTTTGCAGTTTCTTTGGCGCTTTTGCTAAACTCAAAATCCTCATCAAAATAGCCATTTGCTATAATCTCGCTCACATCATATATAATCTTAGAATCACTATAAAGCGACAACACAATCCTCAAAATAAACCTGATATCTATAAAACTCCCGCCCCATAAAATATCCTTATTTCTCAAAATAAATAAAACCATATCTTCTAAATCTTTGTCATTTTCCAAGATTTCTAAATTTTCTCTGTCTAAAAAATACTCGTCATAAATATTATTATCTATAATAAACTCTATACTCCTATTTAGGATTTTTATAAATTCACTCTTTGACTCATATATATTTCTCACTTTAAAAAACTCATCATAAGCCTTTTTTAAAGTAAATCCCATAATATCTAATTTGTCTGAGTAATTTTTACAACTCAATATATATCTAACTTTTGTGCTCTCTTCTTCATACTCTATTTCCTGGGTTATAATCTTGTCGCTTTCCGAAAAGACAGAAATCAATACCCCGTAAACATCATTTTTGTCTTTTAACAATTCATAATCATTTAAATATAAACGACTAAACGCCTCCATAATGTATCCCCCTTTAAAATCTCAACTTTGACCTTATATCTATTATTATATTTTTGTTTTTGCTTAATTTATACTATAATTATACTATAAAGTATATTATTATATAGGATGGATTGCTATGAAAAACATATCTATCATATCTAGTCAAAATCTAGATTCAAATTCTGATTTAGGAAGTTAGGTCTTTATAAAGCAATACAGACGTTTGACCCAAATAAGACTTCTGATTTTTCTTCATATGCCAACTGGTGGATTAAATTCTCTATACTTAGAGAAATCATCACTAAAGCTAATATGATTAAAATCCCTATACATATATGAAGATACTTATATATATTTTTGGCATATTTATATCTACAAAACTCTAAAATATATAAATCATTGAGTATGCAATCATACTCAACAGACTAAAGTCCATAAATTAAAAAAGGACAGTTTAGAAACTGTCCTTTATATTGTTTATTTATTTAATACAAATAATCTTAAGTATTCAAACACTATGTCTTCTACTTGTATTACAACTTCGTTGCTTTCTTTATTCCAAAGCATATTATACCATTGTGTTAAAACATATTCTTTCTTTTCTATATTGATTATCATAACCTTTTTGTTTTGAAGTTTTATTAAATCGTCTTTTGAATAATCATCTAGTGAAAACTTAATCCCCTTATTTTCAAAGTCATTTTTCTTTATTTCAGCAAATATGTCTTTTAGTATGTCTTTTTCTATATCTGTTAAATCTTTCTCACATTCTAACGCCACATTGTCTTTTTCCAATAACTCTTTATTGTTGCCTAGAAATAAAGTATTTACTTTTCCTTTCATAATGAATACCCCCTGTTGATATTATTTATTAATATTAATTTTATACAATTGTTATTTGGACGTCAAGCAACTTTCTGAATATTTTCATTATTTTTCTAACATACTTTCATAGCAAAAAAGAGACGGTGAATCACCATCTCTTTTTATATCAAATTATACTATATAATCATATTTTAAATTTTAATATATATCGTCGTACGAATATCCTCTATCTTCTCCACAAAATACGCAGTACCAAGTCCCATTAGGTGCCTTAATCGCAAAATCAGTAAACGCAAGCGACGTACCACAGTCTGCACATCTTACATTATACTCATTATAACAATCTAAACAAAGGTCATATCCTACTAATTGATACATTTTTCCATAATCGCCACACATATCACAGTAACCTTTGTCAAAATCTTGAGTAGAGCTTGTCTGACTTTGTATTGTTGTACTTTCTTCAGATTCGTAAGTTTTTTCTTCTGGAGCCTCATATACTATAGATCCCTCTGCTCCTGGCCATATTACGTTTTTTACAGCCTCCTCAGACACTATCTCGTCTATGTATAGTTGTTCACAGTTTTTAGACAATCCTTCTATAGAAGTTAGTTTCTCTTTTCTTATATTGTTTAGGCCATCTTCTGGTATTGTGCATGAAAATATTAAAAAGTCGTCATCTGTACTTATATTAGATGCAAATACGCTCAGTTGTAGTGTTTTTACGCCCTCTGGCAATAATTCTATAACGTCTGCTAATGTATTAAACATCTGTTTTACAAATACATTTTCATCTTGTGCCATAGATTTTTTAATTTCTACAATCGCATTTGAATCGATCTCTTCATAGCTTTGTATACCATTTAAATCGTAAATAGTTTTTTCTTGTTCTTGTGTATTAGTAAGAACAACCTCTTTTTTTTTCTGTGGTTTAGAACATCCAACCATCCCAATTATTAGTGTAAATATTATACCTAATGTAAATAATTTTTTTGTAAAATTTTTCAAATGTATTCCTCCTATATATATGTATATAGGTATTATAATACATTTTTACAACTATTAGGTAATTTATTTATATTTTAGTAAAATAAGTTCCTGAAACCCTTTTCCTGCATGCTAATTTAAATAATTTGATGGAAATAGCCTAAAATACTCACATACCATATCGTCTAGCTCAACAACTACGGCATTAGTCCCCTTTTGTCTTCTCATTTTGTACCATTGTGTAAGTACGTATTCTTTTCTATCTATATTTATTAATATAACTCTTTTGTCTTGAAGTTGTATTAAATCGTCTTCACATATGTCTTTAATAGAGCATACTATATTTCTATCTTGGAATTTATTTTTCTTAAATGCTGAAAAAACATGCATTAAGATTTTTCTCTCTTTATCGTCTAACTTTGTTTCAGATTCTAATACTATGTTCTCTGCTTTTACTAAGTCTAAATCATTATAAGACCTAAATAAAGTATTTACTTCATTGTTCATATTAATTCCCCCTTATTTAATATTATTTATTGCTTGTATTTTATATATTTTGCTTGTATTTTTGCATCTTTAATATTACATATTTATCATTTTAATCTAACTGTTATTTATTTGTCAAGCAAGTCATTAGATTTTTTTACCATTTTATTTTGTTATATTTAATCACATAAAAATGCTTGGAATCTATAAAAACTCCAAGCATCTAAACCTAATTATTATTGGACTTTTTTTCATTTAAAACTTTATCCGCTTCTATAGCAGCTTTTGTAAATGAGTTGTTTTTCCACCAAGCCCAAATTGACGCACCTATTGTAAATGCCAGTGATATCACTTGGCTGACTTCTTCATCAGAAATCGGCAAAATATCGTGACCTGTGCTAGTCAAAATTTGGTTTAAAAGGGCAATTACCAAAACTGTTGTACGTATAATTGTGTCTTTCTTAACTTCCATAAGATCAACTCCTTTTTATGAGCTATCCCCAAATACCTCTTGTTAACTACCCCTTATTTTCTTTTATGAAAAAACTACTTCAAATGTTCTATTTATATAACCAAACTATTTATTTCCTATAATTATTTTTCATCTATTATTTTTTGAGCTATACTAGTATCAACTATCTTATCATATGGAGCTTCTTTTTCAAGTTCGCCAGCAGTTTCCATAACTTTCATCAAGTTATCTAAACTTTCTTTTTCAAAGTATGGATTTTCACACCAAGCGCCTATTTTTCTATATTGTTTAGCAACTGTAACTAATTCGTCTATATCATTGTCTTCAAAGTAAGGTTGGATTGCTTCTGCGATTTCTTTATCGCTAGCATCTTTACACCATTGTTGAGCTTTATATATTGCTCTTGTGAATTTTTCTAATACTTCTTTATTATCTTTCATATAAGATTTTGTTGAAGAATAAGCAGTGTAAGGTATTTTACCTGAATCTTTACCTATTGATGCAACTATATATCCAGAACCGTCTTTTTCAAGTTGAGTAGCTGTTGGTTCAAAAGCTGTTGTGAAATCTGCTTCACCAGCTGCAAATGCTCCAGCCATAGCTGCAAATTGAACGTCTGTTCTTACGTTACATTGACCACTAGCAGTATCTTCTCCAATTTCAACACCATTTTGTTTTAAAACGTATTCCAAAGTCATTAAAGGCACGCCTCCTGCTCTACCTCCAAGAACTTCTTTACCTTTTAAATCGTCATAAGAGAAATTATCTATTTTTTCTCTAGAAACTAAGAAACTACCATCACATTGAGTAAGTTGTGCAAAGTTAACTGCATAATCGTCTTCACCTTGATTGTAAATATAAATTGATGCTTCCGGTCCCATAAGTCCTATATCAGCATCTCCAGAGATTAAAGCTGACATAGTTTTATCAGCACCTTGAGTATTTACTAAATCAATTTCTAGACCTTCTTCTTCAAAGAAGCCCTTACTCATAGCTACATATTGTGGTGCATAAAATACAGAGTGAGTAACTTCTGCTACAGTTATTTTTTGTAACTCTTTTGATTCTTTATCGCCTTTATCACCAGCAGTATCATTACTGCATCCTGTTAAGCAGCAAACCCCTAGAGCCGCTGCACTTACGATAGAAATAATTTTCTTGAACATCGATATACCTCCACTAAAATCAAACATAATTCATTATATTCATAGGTTGCAGTTTGGTTACAAAATTAAATATTTTACACTATACTCTATAATATATGCTACGATTAAGGAAAATAGTAAATTTTTCATTATAAAATAGGAGGCTGGACTTATGAAAACTAGAGCAGAAATAAAAAAAGATGCCAAAAGAAAATTAAACGCTTTTTGGATTGTCCCTGTAATTACAGTTTTAGTAGTTTATGTATTGGAAGCACTCATTATAGGAATGTTAAATGACTCCACATTATCTTCAATATTCCAAGTTGTAATTACAACAATAGCTAGCGTTTTTACAACTACATTGTTTTTGAATATAGCCAAAAACGACGACTTCGACCAAGTTAAATTCTCTTGGATGAAGACATCTTGGATGAAAGTTTTAAAATGCATAGTATATACATTGCTTTTATCTTTAGCTACTACACTTATACAATATGTAGCAATATATTCTGGAGTATTATTGAGTTTTGTTTTAGGAATATGTATAACAGTAATAGAAGTGTACTTATCATTCTCATTATTAGTAATATTAGATACAGATGCACCGATTATAGATGCTGCAAAACAAAGTATAAATTTAGTACAAGGTAACTTCTGGAACATAATCGTCTTAGGTTTATCATTTATAGGATGGTTTATCTTAGGTATACTACCTCTTGGACTTGGACTACTTTGGGTATTGCCATATACAGGTATAACATTTGCAAATTACTATTTGGAATTAAAATTGTATAAACCTATGATTTAGGTTTAACTCTTTATACTAAAATACATTTAAAAATGTAGATTTTTTAAATATATTTATCTACAATTTATAAATAAATATAAACTACTATATATTATAAAAATATCTATAAAAAATGCTGTGTTAGATAACTTTATAATTTTATCTAACACAGCATAAATAAACTTTAAATCCCAGTATAAATAAATCTAGATTAAGTAAATTGTAAATATTAATCTAAATAAATCGAAATTAAACAAACTTTAAACAATATAAATAGGCCCGTTTCCGAAATCTATAACATTAAAATTCATAGTTATCTGCATAATTCTACAAATTATTGATTTCCAAAGCTTTTTCTATAGAAATTTGTTGATGCAAAGTGCGTTTATTTCTGTTCTTACCTATTTCTCCTTCTAATGCAATTCTATCAGCGTGTGTATCTAAGCATTTGATAATGTCTTTGTTAGAAAGAACTAATTGATTTTCTGCCAGTAATAGCGCCATCTTTAATTCCTTTGGATCTACATCTTTACCTAAATGAACATCTCTTAATATATTATTGAAACTTCTCATATTAATCCCTCCTGTTACAATATAAATTTTTTTATATACAAACTTCGTGTTTTTTATTGTTCATTCCTTTAATTTTCGTTAGTCAAATTCCTACATTTTTAACGATTTATCGAGTTATTTTTTGCAAAAAAAAATAGTAGACATAAATCTACTAATTTCATACCTTTATTTTTGAAAATTATACATTTTAAATCTGAAATCGTTTTCTTTGTTTTATTTTTTGTTAGAAATGTTATTTTTTATTTTTTAATTTTTCACATAAAAATCTCTTTTTATATATACGAAATTTTAAATATTTTTGATTGATTATTTCATTAAATCTATTTTTATTTAATAATTTATTTTGCCTAGTCCAGCTTTATTTCACAACTTATTACCCTCCATATATTTTTATAATGTATAAAATAATATCTAATAAATACTACATCTAGTATAAAAATACACTTATAACTATCGAAAAGAAGTTATTTTAAAATAATTCTTGTAAAAAATTTTAAATCAAATTACTCTTTGTAAGGAAATAGTGAAATGTGATAATCACAAAATCAAATGCATTTGTTAAACTACTATTAATCCTATAATAAATAGGAGGTAGAAATATGAATAAAGAAAAAGTGAAAACTTTTGAAGATATAATAAAGAAAAATCACCCCAATATATGTGGGGTTGTCGTTTTAAAAGACGACAAATTAGTTTATGAAAACTACGAAAATAACTGCAATAAAGAAAGTAAAATCCACATCTATTCAGTCACAAAGAGCATAATCTCACTTTTAATAGGAATAGCTTTGGATAAGGGCTATATAAAAGATATAAATCAAAAAATTCTCGCTTTCTTTCCAGATTATAAAAAAGATAAATCAAACAAAACTATAGAAAATATCACCTTAAAAGATATGCTCACAATGACAGCACCTTTTAAATATAAAGATGCTCCATATATAATCTATAGATAAAAACAACTGGGTAGCTGGCACAAACAACTTAAATACTGCTGGGTGGGGGCTTTGTTTAAGCACAATAGACATGGCTAAAATCGGTCAATTATACTTAAATTGTGGCGTGTATAATTGTAAAAGAATTTTATCTACAAAATGGATAAAAGAAAGCACTTCACCTCATATAAATCTAGGAGATTTGAGCTATGGGTATTTGTGGTGGATATTAGATGATCATAGTTTTGTAGCTATGGGAGACGGCGGAAACAGCATATATGTAGATACAAAGGACAATATTGTAATTGCTATTTCCGCATTCTTTGTCCCAAATTCCTCAGAAAAAATAGAGCTGATTAAACATTATATAAAACCAGCTTTTGAATAATATTTTAATTAAAATTTTGGTGACATAAATCTATTTAAGATTTGATAACTAGCTAAGACCTGCAAAGCAAGTCTTAGCTTTTTTATACTTTTTATAGTTACTGTGTTTTACTTTATCTAATCATTTTATATTTTCTAGTAACCTTTACTTAATCTAATAATTTTTACTTGTTCTAATAACTTTTACTTTATATAATCATTTTACCTAATTCTTATCTAAAACTATCTCTCAAAAACTTCTACATATTTAGTAGATGCAGTTATATAAACACCTGATTTCAATTTATACATATCTGTTCCTGTTCTCTCTATCTTTTCAACAACAGTATATACTCCTCCTTTTTTAACTACACCGACTACACTTTCATCAGTAAAATCAGCTGCACTACGTATATTTACTTCATCAGCTATTACTCTTAGGTATAGAGTCCTTTTTTCCTGTAGTACTACTTCCTGTAGATGTTTTAGAAACGTATTTCATCCCAAAATACTCACAAACTGCCTTACAAACTGCTTCTGCACATTTTTCTTGATGTGATGGGTTTAACATAAGTTTTGCTTCTTTTTCGTAATCCATAAATCCATATTCAATCAATATTGCAGGCATATTTGTTTGTCTTAAAATAGCTAATGTAAATCCGCTCATATCGACATCTCTCATCAAACCGTAGTTGTATTCATAGTCGATATCTGCTGCTAAATGTTTTACTGCTAGATTTCCTAATTTAATAGATTTTGAAGAAGAGTTTTTTGTACGTAAAACAAGTAATCCTTTTACTTTTGTTTGCCAAACTGACGCTGTTCCAATTGCATTGTAATGGTTTGAAATTAATATATCTGCACCTGCTTTATTTGCCTTATATGATCTTGTAGAAAGTGATACATCTGTTTTTCCAGTCATATCAGCAGTATACATATAGCCAATATTGCATCTAGTAAGTGCTTTTGCCAAATATTCAGATACTGCTCTATTCCATTCATTTTCTTTAATTACTTCGCCTTTTTTTCTAACTAAGACTCCATTAACATACAAATCGGAAGACAATTTTACAGAACGCTTACCACCAGTAGTCATTCCGTGTCCAGCATCAATAGCTACTAAATATTTACTCATAGTCATCAAATCCTTCCTTTTTTAAAGTGGAGCAATAGGCTAATGCACAGTCCTATCACTTTATATTACCACTTTATACATAATTATGATTTTTTCTACAATTTGACACTATTTTAGATATTATTTTTAGATGACTAAATAATTTTTGTAATATATAAAATTAATATGTTAAAATATATACTATAAGGTAAAATTACCAATTTTACTTTATTTTGTATTTATATAACATATGGGGAGGGAATATTTAATGTTAAATGAATTCAAAAACTTAAATTCAAGTAAAAAAGTAATAGTAGGACTTATAGCTCTTTTAATTTTGCCAATAACTTTATTATTACTATCAGGTGAATTCTTAGTTAAAAGTATTAAAGACAGAAAAATACCAAAAGCTATAATAGCAGGTGTATTATGTGTCTTATTTGTAGCTCCAAGCTTAGACTACATCTCAAAGGTACTCAGCTCTGACTCAACTTCTACTAATAAAGTAGCATCTTTAGAAAGCGAGATAACTTCTTTAGAAAATAAAATTTCTTCTAAAGATGATGAAATCAAATCTTTAAAAGCTAAATTAAATTCATCAAATGAAGAAGTTTCAACACTAGAAAGCAAAGTAAGTTCACTAGAAGATAAGATAGCATCAACAGAAAAAGACTCAGAAGATGCAACTGACAGTACTACTGATTCAAACGATTCTTCTGACAATACTACTACTTCTAGTGATAATTCTAGCAGTAGCTCTACTTCTAATAACTCTAACAGCTCTAGCAATTATAGTTCTAACAATTCAAGTAGCTACACTTCTAAAAACTCAAGTAGTTATAGTGGAAATAGTTCAAGCAGTTATAGCGGTAGTAGCTCAAGTAGTTATGGTAGCAGTGAAATAGTATATTGTAACGGTGGTAGATCTAAATCAAATAAATACCACAAAACACCGACTGCTCACAATATGGAAGGTGCAATAAGAATGACAAGACAACAAGCAGAGGCTGCTGGTTATGTCGCTTGTAAAAGATGTTATTAATATTAATATTAATAACATACAAAATTAATAAAATACAAACTAAAAGCAGAGGTAATACTACCTCTGCTTTTTTATGATAAAATATAAAAATATCAACATTTATTTAAAACATATATTTAAATTAAAATGCCTCAGAACTCACTTTATCTTCTAATTCTTGCATATATTTATCTATTGATTCAGCGACTTTTTTACCTAATGCAGTTGCATAACATGCAGTCTTGTCTGCTTTTGCCTTGCTTATATCTCCTGCTGCAAAAACGCCTTTTACAGATGTATTGAAGTCTTCATCTATAACAATCATTCCTCTTTCGTCTACATCTACTGGAGCTATTGTTTGGATTGCACCCGGCATCTGACCTACTGCAAATATAACTTTATCACATTCTACATATAGCTTAGTATCGTCGTCTGTTCCCTTAAATTCCATACCAACTACTTTTCCATCTTTACCTACAATTCTAACTGAATCCATCCAGTCGATTATAGGAACTCCCACTTGTTGAAGGTATTTTAATTCTTTTGCACTAGCTGTCATCTCTTCAATTGAGTTTCTAACCATTATTCTCACTTTTTTATATCCTGTTAATTTAGCAGTCGTTCCGCAGTCCATAGCGACGTCTCCACCACCTATTATAACTGCACTTTCTCCAACTTCTATATTACCGTCGTTTGCCTTTGCTTCTGATAAGAAACTTACAGCATCTGTAACACCATCTAATTCGTGTCCTTCTATATTTAAAACTCTACCAATAGTAAATCCAGTAGAAATTAAAAATGATTTAAACCCTTCTTTTTTCAAATCATCTAATGTTATATCTCTACCAACCATACAACTTGTTCTAAACTCTACATCTAGAGATTTTATATATTTTAAATCTTTTTGAATTATTTCTTTTGGTAATCTGTGTGGTGGTATACCATAGCTAAGCCATCCACCAACTTCTTTTTTAGCTTCAAACACAGTAACTTCATATCCCTTTTGACCTAATACTGCCGCTGCTGCAAGTCCAGCCGGTCCAGAACCTATAATAGCGACCTTTTGACCTACTTTTTTAGGTTGTATATGATCACTTGTTATCACTTCATCACTTGCATCACAATAATCTACTAGATATTTTTGGATAAAAGGTATCATTATAGGATTGTCTCCTAACGCGCTTTTTCTACATCCACCTACACAGTAACTATCATAAGGACATACTCTTGTGCATATTGAATAAAATAGAGGATTGTTATCTCTGATTAGTTTTATCGCTTTTTCGAATTGTTCTGTCGCAACTAATTTTACAAATTCCTTTGGATTGCTATTTATTGGACATCTTTTATTACAATAAGCTTCTTCACATAGTAAACATCTCTTAGCTTCAGCTATAGCCTCTTCTTTTGTAAATTTCTTTGCAGATTCTGTTAAGTATGTTACTTTTTTCATTTTTAACCACCCCTAAATTTAATATATAATAATTGATATTTTAAGTAAGATTTTATTTTACTTAAAATTTTTAAATGTAAATATTCTGAAAACGAATTCCCAAACAATAAAAATATAAATATGTAAATATTTTCTTTTTATCTATAATACCTTATTTATTATAAATAAAAAAACGTTTTTTTGAAATCCCCCAAAATATTCCATTTCCCTTTCATTTACAATTATTATTTATATGAAGAGTCTTTAGGAGATTTTCATTGAAATAAAAAAATAAATGTATACAATAACCCTAGTGTAAAAAATGTCAAAGAAGATGGCTAAAAAACCATCTTCTTCTTTAAAATAACAACAGTTTGCAGAAGTTTATATTTTCTTAAAGGCTAATTAATATCAGCCACGATTTTATAAACTATTTGCATTTTTATTTTTAATATACTTATATATTTAGACACTCTTCGCTAAAATCCTTTAATTTTTTTGAAAAGATTTTGCTTTTATCAAAATAATGTGTGTGTAGATATTTATGAGCATTGTGACCTCCTATATCTCCTAAAAATTCATCATATAGTTTTTTAATATCTTCATTTTCATGAGATTTACGTTGAGGTTTATTTTTATCTATAGTATACAGTCCTGCTCCTCTTGCTTTGACTTTTTCGTAGTCGCCATGTGTAAACGGTTGTCCTCCACCATTTACACATCCACCAGGACAAGCCATAATCTCTATTATGTCGTATTTAGGTTTTCTGCCTGATTTTATATCATCTCTCAACTCGTCCATCAATTTTCTAGCACATCCTAAAGAAGACGCAGCAACAACATTTACATCCGTACCAGCTACATTTATAGTAGCCTCTTTTATTCCATCAAACCCTCTCACTGCTTTAAATTCTATAGCATCATCTGCTAATTCTTCTTTTGTGACAAAAGTATATGCAGTTCTAAGTGCAGCTTCTAGTACACCTCCTGTAACACCGAATATATCAGCAGCACCAGTTGAATATCCAAGCGGACTGTCGAAGTTTTCTTCGTCTAAGTTTTCCAAATCTATACCTGCTGATTTTATCATTCTAGCAAGCTCTCTAACAGTAAGAGATAAATCAGTATCTAATATGTTGTTTTGAGATAATTCTTTTCTTTTTACTTCGTATTTTTTAGCTACACAAGGCATTATAGATACAACGCTTACTTCATCAGGCTTTTTATCTAAAACTTTGTCTGCAAAATAATATCTAGCTACTGGTGAGAACATACTTTGTGGTGATCTACAAGTTGATAAATATTTAGTCAAATCTGGATATTGATTTTCACAGAAGTTTACCCACGCTGGACAACATGAAGTCATTATAGGCAAGTCGCCGCCTTTTGTAAGTCTATTTACAAATTCGTTTGCTTCTTCCATTATTGTAAGGTCGGCTGCGAAGTTTGTATCAAATACATAGTCAAATCCCAATTCTTTAAGTGCAGCTACGACTTTGCCAGTAGATATTGTACCAGGTCTTAAATCAAATTCCTCGCTTATACCAACTCTGACAGCTGGGGCGATTTGGACCATAACTGGTTTATCTTTTTGTGCAAGCAACTTCCACGCCTCGTCTGTGTTGTCTTTTTCAAGTAATGCACCTGTTGGACATACATTTATACATTGACCGCAGAATGTACATTCAGTTTTTGCTAAATCTGTTTCAAAGAATGTCCCGATTTCTGTAGAAAATCCTCTATTAATTCCTGATAATACTCCTACAGTTTGGACTTTATTACACATTGTCTCACATCTTCTGCACAAGATACATTTGTCGTTGTCTCTCATTATAGAAAAAGAGCTGTAGTCTTTAGATTTTTCTAATCTCTCACCTTCAAATCTTATCTTCTTAATTCCAAGTTGAACTGCTATATCTTGAAGTCCACAATTTCCGCATTTTGTGCAAGTGTAGCAGTCTTGTGGATGGTCAGATAATAAAAGTTCGACTACACCTTTTCTAAATTCAATTATTTCAGGTGTATTAGTTTGTACCTTCATTCCCTCTTTTGCTAGTGTTGCACATGATGGCACCAATCTTCCATCTGCATTTACTAGACAGACACGACATGATGCACAGCTATTGTCAAATCCTATATCATCTATATGTAAATAACATAAGTTAGGTATTTTTACATTTACTTTTTTTGCCGCCTCTAAAATATTAGTCCCCTCTTCAACAGCAACAGCTTTTCCATTTATAGTTAAATTAATTAAACTCATTAATAGATTCCTCCTTTAAAAACTCGGTATATGCGATATTTGTGAATTACTCTTTTATTATTGCGCCTTTTCTACATTTTTCCATACAAGCCCCGCATTTCAAGCACTTAGTAGTATTGATTGTGTGTTTTTGTTTCTTTTCACCAGTGATTGCTTCTGCTGGACAGTTTTTCTTACATAATCCGCATCCGATACAATCGTCAGTTATTACGAAGTTTAACATAGCGCTACATTTAGCTGCTGGACATTTTTTATCCTTAACGTGAGCTAAATATTCATCATAGAAACAATTTAATGTACTAAGTACTGGGTTTGGAGCACATTTACCAAGACCACATAAAGAAGTATTTTTTATTATTGTAGCTAATGATTTTAAATTAACTAAGTCCTCTTCTGTACCGTTACCTCTACATATTTTATTTAATATTTCAAGCAATCTTCTATTTCCTATACGACATGGAGTACATTTTCCACATGATTCATCAACAGTAAATTCTAAGAAGAATTTAGATATATCGACCATACAGTCGGTTTCGTCTAAAACTAACATACCACCAGAACCCATCATAGAGCCTATTGATGCTAGCGATTTGAAATCTATTGGAGTGTCTAGGTCTTTTGCTGATATACATCCCCCAGATGGACCACCAGTTTGAACAGCTTTAAATTCTTTTCCTCCTGGTATTCCTCCACCTATTTCGTATACGATTTCTCTTAAAGTAGTCCCCATCGGTACTTCAACAAGACCTACGTTGTTTACTTTTCCACCTAAGGCGAAAACTTTTGTTCCTTTTGAATCTTCTGTACCGAATGATGAGAACCACTCAGCACCTTTATTTATTATTGCAGGTATGTTGCCAAACGTTTCCACGTTGTTTACAGTAGTTGGAGCTTGCCATAGACCATGTTCAGTTGGAAAGTATTTATTTACGATTGGCTCACCACGATTACCTTCTATTGATTTGATAAGGGCTGTACCTTCACCACAGACAAACGCACCAGCACCGTATTTTAATTCTATTTTGAAGTTAAATCCACTTCCCAATATATCCTCACCCAAAACGCCTGCCTCTTCTGCTTGGGCTATTGCTATTTTTAATCTCTCTATTGCTAGTGGGTACTCTGCTCTTATGTATATATATCCAATATCGGAGTCTGTTGCATATCCGGCAATCGCCATAGCCTCAAGTACGCTGTGTGGGTCGCCTTCAAGAAGTGATCTATCCATAAATGCACCTGGGTCGCCCTCGTCTGCATTACAGACAATATACTTATGTCCGTTTAATCTTTTGTTTTCGGCAGCTGCTGCCCATTTTAATCCTGTTGGGAATCCTGCTCCCCCACGCCCTCTAAGGCCTGATTTTTTCATTTCGTCTATTACTTGTTGTGGAGTCATTTCTTCTAGACATTTAGCAAGTGCTAAATAACCGTCGTTTGCTATATATTCTGAGATGTCTTCTGGGTTTATATGACCGCAGTTTCTTAATGCAATACGAAGTTGTTTTTTATAGAATTGCATATCTTCGTGTTTTTGAACTTTTTTATAATCAAGTGCAGGTTCTTCAAATAATAATCTTTCTACTACTTCATTTCTACCTATATGACTTTCAACTATTTCTTTTGCGTCATCTGGTTTTACATGAACGTAAAATACATTGTCAGGATATACTTTAACGATTGGACCCATTGCACAAAATCCAAAACATCCTGTCAAATGTACCATTGCGTGGTCTTCAAGCCCTGCTTTTTTTATTTCTTCTTTTAGATTTTCTATAATAAGTAAACTCTCTGAAGAGGTACATCCCGTACCTCCACAGACTAGTATATCTCTTTTATCTGGTATAGCATCTGTATGGTTTTCTCTTAAATCGAGAATTGGTTTATATTTTTTTACAGCATCTTTTAACTCTGCTATCGTATTTAATTTTTTCATCAAAAGTACCCCCTAACAGCTTAATTCTAAATTTCTATAATTATCTAGTATTTTTGAAACATCATCTACAGTTGCTTGTCCGTAAACTTTTCCGTTTACAACTACAACTGGTGCAAGCCCACAAGCACCTACACATCTTAAACCTTCAAGTGTAAATTTAAGATCTTCAGTAGTTTCACCAGCTTTAATTCCTAATTGTTTTTCAAATTCAGCCATTACTTTATCTGAGCCTTTGACGAAACAGACAGTACCAAGACAGACGCTTATCTTGTATTCTCCAATTGGATTTGTTGAGAAGTAAGAATAAAAACTAACAACACCATATACCTTAGAAGGTGATACTCCTAATTTTTCAGCTATATGGAGTTGAACTTCTTTTGGAAGATAACCAAATATCCCTTGAGCCTCTTTAAGCACAAATATCAATGCACTCTCATCAGCTACTTCTAATGAATTTATTAAATTATCTAATTCATCAAATAATTTCCTATTTTGTTCAACAAAATTGCACATAAAAATCCCCCTTTAAAAATTTAAACTACACCTTTTCGTATGTCTTTATACAAAAATTATTATAAGGTTAATAATCAAACCTTTTTAAGTTAATTTTATATGATTTTAGTTTTTACACCAATATATAAAATTAAAAAAGAAAATTATTATGTCTAAATTTATTTTAAATGTTTAATATAATCATCATAAATAATATATTTTTTTATAATTTTTATACAACATTTTAATAATAAATTTTATAATTAAACTTTCTAACTATATAATAGTATAAATTCAGTTGAAAATGTGGTTTTTTTGGGAAATTGGAAATAAATACTGTGTTTTGTATTATGTTATTTTAATAACAAAATTCGCTGCGCTCATATCGCCAACGAATCGGAGATTCCGTTGCTCAAAATTCACTGCGCTAAAAAAAGCTAGCCTAAGCTAGCTTTTAAACGTTTTCAAATGTGTAAATCGCATCTATTCTAGTTAAATAGAGTGTTCCATTGTCACACCCTATATATTTAGCGTATTTTTGAAGTTTTTCTTTTGAAAGCTCTAAATCTCTGGAGTCATTATCAATAAGTTCTTGTACATACATATCCATCAGATATTCTTTATATGGTCTTATATCGTATCCTAGGTATTTTGTAAGTCTTTCTATTTCTCCTCCAAAATCTCCATCTTCTTTTACTAAATACTCATAGACTTCTTTTCTATAAGGATTTGCCATGATTATCTTTTGGACTATTTTGGCGCTGTCTGGTTTGCTTATAAATCCGTCTTTATAGTTGTTAAATAGCGCATTTGCTTGTTTTATAGACTCTCCATCTATATATGATTCCACATCTTTTACTCCATATTCTAAAAGTGCATCTATGACAGCCATGTGTATATTAAAGCAATCTCTATACAAGCTTCTCGATAATTTATCTACTAATGGCTTTATATCAAATAATTTAGACACATTTCTTTTATCTTTTAAAGAACTCTTTTCTTTTATAGCATTATTATATATTAGCTTAAAGTCGAAATATTTTTCGCAGTATTTCTCTTTAAAAATATTAAAATCAACGACAATTACATTGTAACTGACTAAAATCTCTACACCTTTTTTTACTGCATCGTCTATTAAATTTTCGGCAAATACTAAGTATTTATCGTTAAGTCGTCTAAGTGTAGTCAAATTTTCACTGCAGTACTTTTTAAATTCTTCACTCGCATCTTGGGCATATTCTAAAAATGTTTTTCGTATAGTATTGTAATTATCTCTTTTTTCGTCGAACTTTACCATTGCTCCGTTTATATCAAACACGATCATAGCAATAACCTCCTTGTAAAAATGTTTACAATTTTTTCTCACTATTACTATATTTGATTTTATAACTAATTTTCCTTTCAAATACAAAATTTGTCTAAAACTTTTAATGGTTGTTGACTAAATTCTACACAAAATCCTATTTTTCTACTACAGTATAAATTCTATATTACTCCCAATAGACCAAATATTATCGGCACAAACATTGCTGGAAGTAGGTTTGCAACTTTTATATCTTGTTTTAATAGCATGTTTATACCAAGTGCCAATATAAGCAAGCTCCCAACAGCATTCATCTCTGTTATTACAGCAGTTGACAATATTCCCTTTAGTAAAAATGCCCCACTTGCTATAATCCCTTCGTATATAAAAACTGCTATCCCCGATAAAAGTACACCTATCCCCATAGTTAGTGAGAATAAAAACGCAGAAACACCATCTAAAGCTGATTTTGCAAATAATGTGTCGTTATTTCCAAACAGTCCACTGTTTAATGAACCGACTACTGCCATAGCCCCCACACAAAACAGTAAACTAGTAGATACAAATCCTTGTGATATCGACACCATCTCGCTCGAATCATCTTTTTTGTCTTTCTTTAATTTAGTTTCTATCTTATCTCCAAGTCCATTAAGACCCTTATCTATATCAATTAGCTCCCCTATAAGTCCTCCTACAACCATAGACACTATACATATTAGGACGTGCTTACATTCTAGTGCACCGCTTATTCCCATATATATTATGCAAAGTGCCAACCCAGACATTATAGTATCGCTTATTTTTTCGACCCTATTATTTTTGTCAAGTTTTACTATTAATCTTTTTAATAATAATGCGACCAAACTCGCCATAACTATTGTAACGCTATTTATTATAACCCCTAATCCAAACATATTATTTCACCCTAATATCTATTACTTTGTTAATAATTTGTTTATTATTTCTTATTAAATCTAATTATTTTGCCAAATCTATTATTTTTTTGGGATTGTCTGCAAACTCTTCAAATGAATATGTCGTATAAATTACATCTTTACCTAAGAATCTTTTATATCTATTTTTTTCTTTTTCTCTTATGGATCTTCTCTTTTTGCTGTGATTATTTACTACGATTACTTTTAGATTGTCTTTTTTTCTGCTCGTCTGAACTCTTTTTAATAGATATTTTATGTGCATATCCGCCTCTGGAAATGAATAACCACAAAATACAATGACGTCGCTATCTCTAATAGCCATTTCTGATTTGTTCCAAACTGTGCTTAAAAATACGTTTGACATATTTTTAAAATAAGTCGGCGGTACAATTATTGGGACGGTTACCTCTCCACAATTTAGGCATTTCGCTTGATTTATATTTTCAATTATTCTCATTACTCCACCTTCAAATGGCGTAATCGTGATACTATTACATATTGGACAGTAAAGCCAATTTAGAGAGCCATGGATTTTATATAAGTTTACCATTGGATCTTTTGGTCTTTGCCATGAGTTTGTATCTATTTTGAAATTTGAAAAATCAATGCCGTAATTTAGCATAATGGGAAACTTATTTTCATCATATAAATTTGCTATTGCATTATCTATATGTATATCGTAATTTACACTTATAAATGTAGTGTCTTTTAATAAATCTTCTTTTATTAAGTTTTCAAGAAGAAGTTGGTGATAACTATTACTTCCTCTTGTGGCATTGTTAAGAGCTGATGCAGTAAGCATTATCAAAGACTGTCTTATATACGATATACTCGTATTTTCGTCAGTATAGCTTTCTGATTTATAATTTTTAAATGCCTCTCCCCTTTGTTCTGCCAAGTCGAGTATTCCCAATACCTCTTCAAATGTTGGAAAATTTATATTTTCTGCATCATTATTTTCTACATCAATAAAAAACAAGTCTTTAAAAAATTTTACTAATTCCCTATTCATCTTTTTATTTTTATTTTCTGGCAATATATATTTGAAATATTGCAAAAATATTTCGTTTTGTATAGGTAAATTTTCTGCTGCTGAAGCTCCTGCTCCTAAAAAAATAGTAATATTCATAGCTGCTTTAAATCCTCCAAAAAATAATTTCTCTTGTAAGTATATTATACAATTAAAATTATAATTATCCATATTAAATTATATCTATTGAAAATTTTATAAATTCCCTTTATTAAGTTTTTTTAATTAAAACACTTTTTTAAGATTTATATATATGGTATCTTTTATATAGTATAAATATATTATGGAGGTGTATTTTGAAAGAAGACAATATTAAAAACAGCTATGAATGTAGGCTTAATTATTTTGTCTGTACTTCACTTTGTGCTACAAAGCAAGCTTATAAATATATAGATAAAGTATACAATTCTAATAAAGAAAAATACAATAATTTTTCTATAAACTGTTCATATTACAATCTAGCAAATTCTAGATTATTAGAAGAAGAGATGTATTTTAAAAAAGCACTTGGAATTATTACTTCTGGGGGAGAAAAAGAATTTTACTATATACTTAGAATGACTTATAAAAAGGCAAATCTACTTATTAAAAATAGTGGAGATATCGTCAGATTAAATGAATTGCCTATAAAGCCCGACTTAATGCCTGAAGAAGAATTTCTCGGCAATTATGCCGCAGCAATAATCCTAGCCCAAAAAGAAGGCAAGAAAATAGATGAAGATGACTTTTTCTTTAGAGCATTTCAAGAGATGGTCAATTTGAGGATGAATCCTCTAATACAAAATTCATTTAAGTATTCTAATATAGATAAATCTACACGAAAACAACTTAGACAAGTCGAATCTAATTTGTGTCACAAATACCCTAATATGACCAAGTGTCTGCGTGAGTTAGATTTTCAAAAAGGCTATGGAAAGCTAGACACAGAAAAAATCAACGACTACCACAGAATTGCCTATGCACTAGATTATGTATATGAATTAGAAGGTTTAAATATCATACCTCTTCTAAATAATAAGCCACACAGTACTAGTGAAGAAATTCAGGAATTAATCAATATCTGGGTTAAATGTGGCGGAAAAGTAGAAGAGTCTAACTACGACGCATTGTATTCATATATAATATCGTCTACAAAATTAAAAAGGATATTAGAAACATATAAAGATGCAAAACGCCTATATTTTAAAGATATAGCTGATATAGATAAAGAAGAATTAAAAGAAAAAGATGAAATGATCACTAAAATAACTCAAGAAAAATCAGACTTAGAGGCAAAATATAAAAAGACTAAAACTGAGTTAGAAAAAGAAAACGAAGAGTTAAAAGAAAAGCTGAGACTTCTTGAAAATAAAAATAAACAACTTGAAGAAGAGGTAAAAAATGAACCTCATATAAAAGAAGAATTAGTCGAACTTAGAAATTTAATGTTTAATTTATCTGAACATGTAAATATTCCGCCAGTCGGAAACCACAAAGAAGTAGATATAAATAAATTAAACAGCTTAAATGCAGTCTGTATAGGCGGGACCGAATCATGGATAAACTCTATGAAAGAAGTCCTTAATAACTGGGTATTTTTACATGCTGGTTTTGACAATTTTGACACAGCCTTATTAAAAAACAAAGAATATATCTTTGTAAACACAGTCTCAAACACGCACTCAATGTATTATAAGGCGATTGAAAACAAAGACAAAAATACTAAAATAAGATACATAAATGCCCTAAATAGAGATAGGGTTTTATATGAAATAGAAAAAAATTTATAGAGTCTACTTATTAAAATATTTAGTTAAAAACTAATCAAAGTAATATAAAAAAACATCCATTTTTATTTAAAGTTACATAGTTCTAAATAAAATGGATGTTTTTTGTGTTTTTTATATTATCTATTTTCTTCTTTCATCTTTTTAATAGCTTGTATAGCTTTTAAAGTACCCATTTTTGAGTGATCAAATGTAAGTCCACCTTGGAAGTATACGTTGTATGGTGGTCTTATTGGAGCATCGGCACTAAGCTCTATTGATGAACCTTGAACGAATGCACCTGCTGCCATTATTACTTCGTCTTCATATCCTGGCATTGCCCATGGAACTGGTTTTACAAACGCATCAACTGGAGCTGCTGCTTGCACACCTTGACAGAAACTTATAACTTCTTCAGCATTGTTAAGTTTTACAACTTGTATTATGTCACTTCTTAAATCGTCGTATTTTGGAAGTACATCGTATCCTAATTTTTCAAACGCTCTAGCACAGAATATAGCTCCCATTACTGCTTGTGATGTAACATATGGTGCCATAAAGAATCCTTGAAGTACAGTTCTTGTAGTTCCGAAAGTAAGACCACATTCTTTACCTATTCCTGGTGATGTTAATCTATAAGATATCATTTCTATTAAGTCAGCCCTACCAGCTATGTATCCACCAGTTAAAGCAAGACCTCCACCTGGGTTTTTGATTAGTGAACCAGCCATTACGTCTGCTCCAACTTCTGTAGGCTCTTTAGTATCTAAGAATTCACCGTAGCAGTTGTCTACCATAACGATTATGTCTTTATTTACAGATTTAACAACGTCTATTGCTTCTTTTATATCAGCTATACTAAGAGATTTTCTCCAAGAGTAACCTTTAGATCTTTGTATCATTACTAATTTAGTTCTCTCGTTTATTTTTTTCTTAACGCCTTCTAAGTCTATATCTCCATTTTCTAAGAAATCTACTTCATCATAAGTAACTCCGTATTCTTTTAATGAACCTTTTTCTTCTCTTATACCTATAACACCTTGTAGCGTGTCATATGGAGTTGAAGTTATTGATAAAATCTCATCTCCAGGTCTAACAAGCCCTTGCACACATAAGCTAAGTGCGTGTGTTCCGTTTACTATTATAGGTCTAACAAGTGCATCTTCAGCCCCAAATACATTTGCATATATTTCTTCAACTTTTTCTCTACCTATATCATTGTATCCGTATCCTGTTGTCCAGTTGAAGTGGTTGTCTGATAAGTTAGCTTCTTGCATAGCTTTTAAAACTTTATATTGATTAAATTCTCTTATTTCTTTTATCTCATCAAATTGTTCTTTTATATCTTCCATTACTTCTTCAGATAATTTAAATACTTCATCATCTAATTGGTAAAATTGTTTTAATAAATCGCTAGTTTCCTTTAACATGTCTTTCTCCTAATTTGTATTATTTTATTTATATAAGTATAATCATATTTATTTTAATAATTTAAATTTATATTTTCATCTATAATTATCCAACATTTAAGATTTTAACATACACAAATTTTTTCTTCAAGACAGAAAAAAGGTACTTATGTGGGGCAACAATTAATTATTAACTCACATAAGTACCTTTTCTTCTAAAAAGAATTTTAATTTTTAATATAAAATAATCTTTTGTATGTAGTATTATCTGTTGTTTTGTTGTTGATTTTGTAGGTTTATATATTTACCTGGAACTATAGTTGAAACAGCATGTTTGTATATCATGTTTTGTTGTCTGTTTTCACCTTCAAGTAATATTATATAACTGTCAAATCCTTTTACATTTCCTTTTACTTGTACCCCATTCATTAAGAATATTGTCACTGGTATTCTTTCTTTTCTAGCATTATTTAAAAATAAATCTTGTAAGTTTAAAACTGTATTTTTCATTTTTAATGCCCTCCCTGATAAGTTAATTTTTATATTAAGGAAATTCATATCTTAATAGTGTATAAAATAGACTCCCCAAAAAGTATAGTACTTATTTTCTTAAGTACTTTATATATAGGAGATTATAATTTAAATATAATCTCCTATATGTAATTAAGGATAATACTATATATTATTATTTTATACAATTTATAGTAATTTTTCAATATGATTAATTATATCTTCTTCCAATTTTTCTTTATTTTGGTATTCATCTAAGTCAAACCACTTTGCATCTTGATATCTTTTAAACCAAGTTATCTGGCGCTTAGCATATCTTCTAGAGTCTCTTTTTATTATTTCTACTGCTTCGTCATAAGTGTACTCGCCATCTAGATATTTTATCATTTCTTTATAGCCTATTCCCTGCATTGATATCATATCTTTTGTATATCCCATTTCAAGTAGTTTTTTAACTTCGTCTAATAGACCATTTTCAAGCATTATATCTACTCTTTTGTTTATTCTTTGATATAATACTTCTCTGTCTCTATTTAAAACTATTATTATAGGTTTGTATTTTTCGTTGTATCTCAAGTCTTTTGAGAAATCGTTCATTTTGTTTCCACTTAGGCATACTTCTATAGCTCTTATAACTCTCTTTGTGTTGTTTTTGTGGATTCTATTTGCAGCATCTTCATCTAGACTTCTTAGTTTTTCGTGCATATAGTCTATGCCGTTTTCTTCTAATTCTTTTTCTAGCTTTTCTCTTATTTCGTTATTTGCGTCTGATTTTGCAAAGTCCATATTGTATATAAGTGAGTTTAGGTATAATCCAGTTCCTCCAGTTACAAGTACTCTTTTTCCTCTTTCGTGTATATCGTTTATATATTTTTCACTTCTAGTTTGAAATTCTGATACAGAAAAAGGTACATCTGGAGTAACTTCGTCTATCATGTGGTGGACTACATTGTCCATTTCTTCTTTTGTTATTTTGGCACTACCTATATCCATATATTTATATATCTGCATTGAATCTGCTGATATTATCTCTGCATTTAATGATTTTGAAAGCTTAATCGATAAATCAGTTTTACCGACTGCTGTCGGCCCTGTAAGTATTATAAGCGGTATTTTGTTCATTATATATCTTCCTCAATTCTAATTTGTATTACATAATTCTCTTAAACATCTTTTCTATTTCTTTTTTAGATATTTCGACCATTGATGGTCTCCCATGTGGACAAGTATATGGATTTTCACACTTTTCCATTTTTGAAAGTAGTGAATGTATTTCGTCAAAATGGATTTTGTCGTTTGCCTTTATAGCTGCTCTACAAGACATAGATGCTATTTTGTCCATTTTTAAGTCGTAGCTACTTTCTAAATCCCCTATGTTGTCGATTATTTGGAATATAAATTTTTCTGATTGAGCAGTTCCAAAAATATTAGGCACTCCTCTGACCATAATATGATTATCTCCAAATATCTCTATTTCAAAACCAAATTTCATAAATAAATTTAGATTTTTTTCTACATCTAACATATCTACACTAGACAGTTCAATGACTATAGGGTCCAGTAACATCTGCATGTCTATGCTTTGGCTTTTAAACTTTGTCATATACTCTTCATACAGTACTTTTTCGTGTGCGGCATGTTGATCTAATAAATACATAGATGTCCCCTTTTCAAGGACGATATAAGTATTTAAAATTGTGCCGATTACCTTAAAGTCGCTCGCTCTAAATTTGCTGTCTTGTGAATTATTTATTATCTTATCTAGTGTGTCGTCTTGTGTTTCTAAAAAATTTCCCTGAGTGGAAATCTCGTCTAATTTAGAATCCAACTCACTATTTCTACTTGTTTTTATATCGCTATAACCCATATTGCTATAATAATCAGACTGCTCTTTTTCTTGATATGAGTTATAATTATCTATTTGAGTATATGAAACTTCATTAAACTTATTATTTTGAGCTTTCTCATAATCTTCATTTTCATCTTTCGTTTCATTTTCTTCTAATGCCTCTTTAAAAGATTTAAATGAAGATAAGTCTTCTCTTTCATCTATATTGTACTCTTTAGGTTCTTCTTTTAAGCTTAGAGTATCTTGCTCTTTAGATTCTGTTTTATACTCAAAATCTATTTTATTTTGGTTTATATTTTGATTTGAAGAAGTCTCTACTTTTTCTTCTAAATTATTTTCTCCAAGGTGATTTAATTTATTTTGTACGTAGTTTTCATTATTATTAGTATAAGACTTGTATTTTCCTATCAAACTTATATTTAGAAGTTTGTTTTTTATTAAATCTCTTATCTTTATATATACGTCTTTTTCGTCTTGGAATTTTACCTCTAGCTTAGTCGGATGTATATTTACGTCTATTTCACCTGGGTTTATCGTTATATTTAAAAAGCACACTCCAAATTTATTTATAGGAATTATACTTTTATAACTTTCATTTATAGCATCTAATATAATTTTACTTCTAACATATCTTTTATTTATATAGATATGTTGAAGGTTTTTGTTAGATCTATAGATGTTGTTGTTTCCTATATATCCGTATATTTTTATCTTCTCATCTTCATAATCTACTTCGATTAAGTTATCTGTTATTTCTTTTCCATAAATACTTCTTATTACGTTTATAAGTTTATTGTCGCCAGGTGTATTTAACATAAGCTTTTTGTTGTTTATGTATTTTATTCTAACTCCTGGATTTCCTATAGCAAGTTTATTTATTAAATCACTTATATTTATAGTTTCAGCATGAGTCGATTTTAAAAATTTTGCTCTTACTGGAGTATTAAAAAACAAGTCTTTTATAGTTATTGTTGTACCGTCTTTTGTCCCTATAGGCTCTTTTTTTATTATTTTAGACCCGCTAAGCTCTATCTTCGTACCTATAACTTCTTCTTTTGTCTTTGTAATCATTTCGATATTTGAGACAGCAGAAATAGAGGCAAGTGCCTCCCCCCTAAACCCAAGCGAATAAAGATCGTATAAGTCGTCTATTTCTTTTATTTTGCTTGTAGCATGTCTTAAAAAGCATTTTTCAACTTCACTAGATAATATTCCAGATCCGTTGTCGCTTATTTTGATGCACTTTTTTCCGCCGTCAGTAATATCTACGACGACTTGAGTAGCACCTGAATCTATTGCATTTTCTAAAAGTTCTTTTACTACAGAAGAAGGTCTTTCAACGACCTCTCCTGCAGCTATTTTATTTATTGTTAAATCATCTAAAATATTTATATACTTACCCATCTAATCCCTCCAAGAGGTTATTTTGGCTTAAGTTAAAATAACCGATTATCTATTTTCTTTTGCTTTTTTTTGTAAATTATATAATGTATTTACGCAGTCTATTAAATTCATATTTAATATATCTAAATTTAAAAGCTCGTCTAATACTTCGTTATTTGGAGTTATATTTCCAAACGATATTTGTGAATCTTCTTCTTTTAATTTAGTATAATTTGCATTTAATTTATTATAATCTTTTTTCATTTTTTTATGTTCTTTTAATAAAGTTTCATGCTCTAATTTTAAAGATTCGTATTCATTTTTTATATTGTCTTGCTCTATTTTATTTAGCTCATTTTCAAAGCTAAATTCATCTGTAACTTGAATCTGTGATTTATCGTCTTCTCTTACTACATCAATATCTTTAAGTTGTAAATCTGCTGTAACTAAAGCTTCTTTATTTGCTTTATCAAGCATTAAATTCATTTTTTCTTTATCGAGACTTCCAGTTAAAACTTCACCGTTAAATATGTGGTTTTTCTCTAAATCACTTAGAATTTCTGATGAACGCTCTATAACTTTGTCAGGCAGTTTTGCAAGTTTTGCAACATATATACCGTAACTTTTGTCTGCTGGTTGTTCTACTATTTTTCTAAGGAAGATTATATTTTCTCCGTCGTCTTTTACTGAAATAGAGTAGTTTTTAACTTCTCTAAACTCGTTTTCTAAATCTGTAAGCTCGTGGTAGTGAGTTGCAAATAAAGTCTTACATTTTATATTACTTTGGATATATTCAACTATTGCCCAAGCTAAGCTTATACCGTCGTAAGTTGATGTACCCCTACCGATTTCATCAAGTATTACAAAACTCTTTGATGTAGCATTTTTAAGTATTTGTGAAACTTCGTTCATCTCTACCATAAATGTAGATTGACCAGAAGATAAGTCGTCACTTGCCCCAACTCTTGTAAATATTCTGTCGCATATTGGAATATCTGCAAAATCTGCCGGAACAAAACTTCCCATATGAGCCATTAAAACTATTATCGCACTTTGTCTCATATAAGTCGACTTACCTGCCATATTCGGCCCTGTAATTATATTTATAATATTTTCGTCGTCTGATAAATAAGTGTCGTTTGGCACGAAGTTTTCTTCACCTACTATATTTTCGACAACTGGGTGACGTCCGTTTTTAATATCTAATTTGTTGTTGTCGTTTATATTAGGTTTTACATAGTTGTTTAAATCTGCAACAGTTGCAAATGAAGTAAATACGTCTATATTTGCTATTATCTTAGCTACGTTTTGGATTCTATCTATATTGTCGTAGATGTATTTTCTAACTTGTACAAATAATTCGTATTCAAGCACACCTATTTTTTCTTTTGCGTGAAGTATTTTATCTTCTATTATTTTTAATTCTTCTGTTATATATCTTTCGGCGTTACTTAATGTTTGCTTTCTTATATAGCTATTGTCTATATTTGCAGTTGCTAAGTTTGCCTTTGTTATTTCAATATAATATCCGAACACTTTATTAAATCCTATTTTTAAAGATTTAACTCCTGTTTTTTCTTTTTCGCGATTTTCGATTTCCTTAATCATAAATGCGCCGTTTGTAGAAACTTCTCTAAGCTCGCTTAATTCTTCATTGTAGCTTGATTTAATTATATTTCCGTCTTTTATAGTTATGCTAGGCTCCTCAAGTATAGCTTTATTTATTAAGTCGTAAATATCGTCTAAAGTCTCCATTTTGTTTGCGTAGTTTTTAAGTATTTCTGCATCAGATTCTTCTATTCTACGCTTTAGCTCTGGAAGTTTTTCAATAGAGTTTTTTAAATTAATAAGCTCTTTTGGAGTAACTTTTTCAAACGCGATTTTACCGCAGATACGCTCTATATCGTACACATTTTTTAAAATCTCGATTAAGTCTATTCTAAGTGAGTAATCGTCTTTTATCTCTTCAATTACATCTAATCTAGTTTGAATTCTTTGTTTGTCTACTAATGGCTCCTCAACGTATTTTCTAAGCATTCTTCCACCCATTGCAGTCGAAGTTTTATCTAGTACGTGAAGTAGTGAGCCTTTCTTTTTCTTTGTTCTAATAGTCTCTGTAAGCTCTAAATTTGAACGAGTAAACATATCAAGCACCATATAATTTGATGAGTTGTATATGTTTATATTGTTTATATTTGAAGTTACTTGTTTTTGAGTGTTGTATATATAATTTAAAAGGACACATAAACTTCTATTTATAAGTCCATTTTCATCGAATTTTAAGTTTCTTAAATACTCATCGCTGAAGTATTGTTTTAATATATCTTCGTTTAAATACGCTTCGTCGAAATTAGTATTTAAATATATATTAGATAAAGACGCTATAGCTTCTAGATTTTTTATATAATCTAAGTCGTTTATTATTATTTCTGATGGAGAAACTTTCGCAATTTCTTCTATTAACTTGTCTTTTTTTAATATAGTTGCATTAGTTTCACCTGTACTTATATCTACATAAGATAGACCTATATCGTCATTTTGCTTGTATAAAGACATAAGGTAGTTGTTTTTTTTGTTTTCAAGAAGATTCCCTTCAAGAACAGTCCCTGGAGTTACTACTCTTATTACTTCTCTTTTTACGATTCCCTTTGCAGCAGAAGGATCTTCCATCTGCTCGCCTATCGCTACTTTATATCCACTTTCAACTAATTTTGATATATAAGAGTTTGCAGCATGAAACGGAACTCCACACATAGGAGCTCTCTCTTCAAGCCCACAAGCCTTTCCTGTAAGTGCTATTTCAAGTACTTTTGATGCAATTATCGCATCTTCAAAGAACATCTCATAAAAATCTCCTAATCTAAAGAACAATATACAATCAGGATATTTATCTTTTGTCTCAAAATACTGTTTCATCATAGGAGTTAATTTACTTCTGTCGATTACCATTTTGTTTATTATGCCTAAAATGTTTATTTTTAGGCTACTCCTTTCTTTTTTGTTAATATATTAAACTCTCTTAAGTTGTAATTTTTATTTTATATTCTAATTAAAAATCATTTATATCTTTTCTAAATTAATTATTATACATTAGAAATCTAATTTAAAGAACTTTTTTCTAGATAACCATTATAACATATTTTTTTTATTTTTTTGTAGGAGTCTATATTTCAAAATTATAAATTTATTTTTAAAATAGGATTAAATTCGTGAAAGATATCTTACAAGATAATGACGTTATTATATTGAAATAGTTTCTATCATATACATAATTAGTTAAAATTAAATTTTAATCTTAAATTTACATAATTGACAATAATTCCCATAAACATTACACTATTAATAATTAAAAGATAAAAGGGGGAATATCTTTGTGATAAAAAAGATAACTGCATTAATTTTATCCTTGTCATTATCTTTATGTTCAGCTGCAGCTTTTAGTTTTGCAGATAATAAAGATATAAAGGAAGATACATTATATGAAAATATGATGAAGCAAAAAAAAAGCACAATTATAGAATTGGAAGATTTAAGCATTAAAGAATTAACAAAACTTAGAGACAAGGCTTTAGATGAAAATTTAAGTATGTCCTCATAAAATATCAGAGTATTTAATTAAGCATGGGAAAACTTACGAAATTTCTACACAAGAAAACTTAGAATTTTTAATAGAAAATATAGAAGATGTAGTAGACTATGTTGATTTTGATGCAAAAACAGTAGTAGAAATTATAGACCCAACTATAAAAGGATCTTTTATTTCAAATGATGAGATAAGAGATTTAAACAAGCAATTAAAAGAAAAGTCTTTCGAGAAAGATTTAGATAATACTATTAAAAAGGATATTCAAGCTTTTTAAAGAAACTAAAAAAAGCTTTTTAAAGAAAATCTATTAATTCTTTAAAAAGCTTTTTTATGTTTTAAACTCTTAATATCGATATTGTATATATCAATAATTTTTAAATAATTTAAGTGTGTTTTGTAAATTTTCACGGTCTATTTTCTCCTACTAGTCATTTTAAGTCATAAGTTAACTATTTTTTAGAATATCCTTCATTGCCCAAACTGCAGCAACTATAATTATTGTCCACGCTACTAACATAAAAACCCAAGCTATACCTGTCATAGTATCCACTCCTTTCTTACTTACTTCTATTATATTAGAAATTTTCTGAAAATTGTGTGTTTATACGCATATTTTACCCTTCATTAACATAATGTATGATGTTTTTACGGTTTTTTAACATTAATTGATACTCTTCTTAACCCTTTTTTAACAGACTAAATTTCAAATTATAACTATATTCGCTACGCTCAGGCGCGGGCGGCTTCGTCCGTTGCTTAGGGTCTCCTTCGTCATAGTAATCGGCTCCTTGTCTTTTTTATAATTAAAAAAGACTTATTGCATATCCCCAATACAATAAGTCTTTTCTTGTGATTTAATATTTTGATATAAATTAGTTTTATTTATTTATTATAATTGCAAATGTCATTAAATAAAAATTAAAATTTTAGCTTATTTTTTGACCACTTCTTGATTTATGTTTTTCATCGTATCCTTTTAATATTCTTCTCATTGCTATTCCTTCTGTTATAAATATAGTAGCCCATACTGTTAACATAAAGCCCCAAGCCATACTTGTCATATTAATTACCCCCTTTATTTCTTACATTTAACTTTTTGTAAATTTAAGTTTGATTTCATATTTCTTAAGATAAATTATAAGTTTTTATAAATCTAATTTCTATCGATATATTAACTTAAAATATCACAATATTAACACAATTCAATAAAATAAAATAATTTTTTACTGTTTTTTGTTATATTTTATAATTATTTTCACTTTGAGTTTGTAGTTTATATAACAATACCTAGCGATATAGATCTAAATTGCCTTCTTCGTCAAAAGGTATATCAAATAATTCTGATTCTTTTTTTACTTTTGATTTATCTACTGTGTTTTCAAATGCAGATTTACTCATATAAATTTCGTCTAATTCCTTTGTGTTATTTATTATAACTAATTTTATATCTTGTATGTTTTTAACTCCACATAGTTTTACACAACCTTGAAATACGTATTTGTCGTTGTCTAATACTAGTGGAAGTTTTACACTATTTGGTTCTGTGGATGTAATGGCGTTTATATAAGTAGATTCAAAATCTATCTTTCTAAAAAACTTTTTAGATACAAAATCTGCAAGTCCCATGCCATTTCCATTTCCGCCTGATTTTTCACTTATATCTAAAAAACCGAGTTTTACTGTATTAGGCCCACCACTGGCGGCATTTGTGTGAAATCTGCCCACTATATTTGTGTCGACTCCTGTGCCGCTTATGTTTTTTCCTATTTCGTTTACAATAAGTACATCTATATCATCTAAATAAATCCTAGGCATAAGGCGTTTTGATTTTTCTAGTATCTTTGGCTCTTCTTGCAGTATTTCATCTTTATGCAGTACAAATAAATCTGCTACTTCATTGTATCCATTTTCTATACTAGCAACTCCACATATTATATTTAAGTTATTGAGTGCTATTTTTCCTACTTCAACTAGATTTTCTGCCATATTTTCATATCTAAGAAAATGTGTCATATCGGCTCCTTTTCTCTTTGCAAGGCCGATCGCCATCATCTTAATCAATCCGCTTTCGTATTTACCTCTAAATGAGGTGTGGAGTTTAACTCGATTTAATAAGATAATTCCATCTGCATTTGCTGCGTTTTTATCGATATAGACGGGCAAATCTTTAGATGTCCTTCCTACTTCTACAACATCCATAGAAGAAATTATCTCGCATCCTACAGATTCCTTTGTTATGCCTAGTTTTTTGAGCATATTTTCTTGTCCCTCTGATGTTCCTCCTCCATGGCTTCCCATAGATGGCACTATAAATGGAGTTGCGCCACATTTTTTTACAAAGCTCACTATAGTCTTCATAAGCTCTTTATAAGAACTTATACCCCTACTTCCACCAGTTATCGCAATCTTCATCCCCGGTTTTATCTTGTCTTTAATATTTTTATAAATTAGCTTTTGATTTAAATCACCCTCAACATCATCTAGCTTAGTATTGTCAAATGTCTGGCTTACTTTCATAATTTGAGGGAGCTTTATATTATCTAGTATTTCGTTTATTTGAGACATATTATTTTACACCTACTTGCTTTGTAACTATAAGGTCGCTGTCATAACCCATTATATTTTTCACAACTATATCTCCTACTTCTACAGGAGCTTTTAGTTTTATATTTTTGATTATATCCATAACGTCAAATATCTTATCTTTTGGGATAGGGTTAGTAAGCCTTACACTTACAAGTGGGAGTTCTCCATTTAATAAAATCACAGAAGAGGCTATATTACGTCTTGGGTCAGTTAGTTCTTGAACTACGTATTCTCTTCCCTTTCTACATCCCTCTCCTTCAATATTTTTTACATCTTTTCCTTCATACTCAACTTCTATTTCACATCCATTTGGACAAACTATACATGTAAATTTTCTATTCACTTATAATCACCTTCAAATCCCCATTTTCTTTTATTTCATCTTTTGAAATTTTTATTTGAATCATCTCAGCTGGTATCGCCTTTTTGTATTTTTTAGTTTTTATAACTTCATCATCTTGAATTATATAGACCCTACATTCTTTAAAAGGCTTTCTAACTCTAAATGAAAGCACAAAATCCTTAGTCCCACTTATCTTTTGTGGAATTGTGTGGTTTATATTTTCGCCAGACTCTATATTTATATCACACTGTTTTAATTTGCCGTCATTTATATATTCACAAACGTGATCTGCTAGTCTTTCAGCTTCTAGCGATACAAAGTCGACTAAGTCGTGTACTTGAAGTACGTTTCCCGCTGCGAAAATACCTTCAACTGAAGTTTGGTAGTTTTCATCTACTACTGCACCTTTTGTTCTTTTGTCTAATACTACACCTGCTTTTAGTGATAATTCATTTTCTGGAATAAGCCCTATTGAAAGTATCAAAGTATCACATTCGTATCTTTTTTCTGTTTGTGGAATTATTTTTCTAGTTTTTTCATCTACTTCACTTACTACAACGGCCTCAAGTCTGCTTTTTCCTTCTATATTAGTTATAGTGTGGCTTAAATATAGAGGTATGTTGTAGTCGTTTAAGCACTGCTCAATATTTCTTGGAAGTCCATTTGCATATGGTGAAAGCTCAACAACTGCCTTAACATTTGCTCCTTCTAGTGTAAGTCTTCTCGCCATAATAAGACCTATATCACCTGAGCCCAAAATTACTACGTTTTTTCCAACCATAGTATTAGTCAAGTTTATATATCTTTGGGCAACTCCGGCGTTGTATATTCCTGCAGGTCTCGTTCCTGGAGTCGAAATCGCCCCCCTTGTTCTCTCTCTACATCCCATAGTCAAAATAACAGCTTTTGCCCTGTATTGTTTTAAGCCTTGTCTCGTAGCAGCAGTGACAACTTTATCTCTATTTATATCTATAACTGTGGCATCTGTAATGTAATCTATTTTTTCTTTCTCAACTTCTTTTATAAATCTATAGGCGTATTCTGGACCGCTTAATGTTTCTTTAAATCGAGTAAGACCAAAACCATCGTGAATACATTGTTTTAATATACCGCCTAGTTTATCTTCTCTCTCGACAATAAGTATATCTTCTATTCCCTTGTGTTTTAGCTCTAGAGCTGCTGCAAGGCCTGCAGGGCCGCCCCCAACTATTACAACGTCTTTATTTTCAACCATTACTCTCTCACCTTCCCAACAAACATATTAGAACCTTCTCTTGAATAAATCACATCTTCTCTATTTTTATGTTTAACTTCTTCTAATAGACCTGCTATTCTCGTTTCACAATATCCACCTTGACATCTTCCCATCATAGCTCTGCATCTGTATTTTATTCCTGTTAAAGTTTCAACTCCTAGTGGATTATTTATAGCTTCAATAATTTCTGCTTTTGTTATAGTTTGGCATCTGCAAATAACTTCGCCATAATCTGGATTTTCTTTGATTAATTCTTCTTTTTCTTCAATTGATTTGTCTACAAATGTGACTATAGGCTTTCTAATTGGATTGAAGTTTTCGTTTTCTGTAAGTTTTTCTTTTTGTTTTAATAAAGATACTACGTATTTGGCAATTGGAGTTGAGCTTGTAAGCCCTGGTGATTCTATACCGACTAAATTTATAGTGTTTGGAGCTTCATCTCTCATTTCTATTACAAAATCGTGGTATCCACCTTCTTCTTTTGAGGCGAGTTTTGGTCTAATTCCCGCAAAATTTCTTATGAAATCCTCTCTTTTTATATGTGGGAATATTCTTCCCCCGTCTTTAATTAGTAAGTCCATTATCTTTTGAGTAGCAGAATAATCGTCTCTTTCTTCTATATATTCACTACTTGGGCCGATAAATACATTACCGTCTATTGTAGGAGTTAAGTGGATTCCAAGCCCACCTTCTTTTGGATTTGGAACTGGATATGCTGGAAGGCTTAATTTTGAGCCTACTTTTTCATCTAATATAAAATACTCTCCCCTGCATGGGTGAATTGTATAGTCGTCTATTCCAATCATTTTTGAGATTTTATCGCTGTAAAGTCCTGCTGCATTTACAACCCATCTAGCTTTATATGTATCTTTTACTGTTTTTATATTGTAAATTTCATCTATCCTATTTATATCTATTACTTCATTTGCAAAATAATACTCTACCCCATTTTCTGCTGCATTTTCAGCAAGAGCTATTGTAAGTAAAAATGGATTTAAAATACCTGTAGTTTTAGACCACATTGCAAATTCACCGTCGATATTTGGCTCAATTTCTTTTATTTTGTCCTTGCCTATTATCTCAAGACCCTTAACACCGTTTTTTTCGCCTTGCTCTTTCATAGCTATAAGTTTTTGCTTATCTTCTTCATTAAACCCTACAACTAGTTTCCCACATCTTTTAAACGGTACTCCAAGCTCATCTGCAACTTGGTCAAAACCTTCATTTCCTTCAACACAAAACTTAGCCATAAGTGTCCCCGGCTTGTTGTTAAACCCTGCATGCAGTACCCCTGAGTTTCTCGCACTCGTCTCATTACATACATCTAATTCTTTTTCTAATACTCCTATTTTTAAATTATATCTAGACATTTCCCTGGCAATAGCATTTCCCACAACGCCAGATCCGATTATTATCACATCATATAATTTGTCCAACTCAATGTCCCCCTTTTTACGAAAAGATATTCGCAACCTTTATTTTATTTTTTATTTTATACTTATTTTTCCAATTTTTCATCAATTTTAGCATATTTTTTTATTTATATGAGAATTTATATTTTTTTTAATGTAGACTATAATATTTATATGATATATTTTGAAAGGAAGTAAATTATTATGATTGAAAATATTAAAGACATTAAAGATAAATTTGATAATTTTAAACCATATATAAATGGATATCAAAATATGAAGAGGGCGTCTGTATTAGTTCCGATAATTAAAAATAACGATTCACACGAAATACTATTTGAAGTGAGGTCTAAAACACTAAGAAGTCAGCCAAATGAAATAGCTTTCCCTGGTGGAAAAATAGAAGAAAATGAAACTCCGAGGGAGGCTTGCATACGAGAGACTTGTGAAGAATTAGGTATAAGTCCTGACGATATAGAAATAATTTCTCCCCTAGATTTATATATAAACCACTCAAACTTAATAATTCATCCATTTTTAGGCGTTATAAACGAAAAGGTAGTGAAAAATGGACTAGAAAATTTACCTATAAATAAAGATGAAGTAGACCATGTATTTACAGCTCCAATAAAGTACTTAATAGATACTTCTCCTGATGAATTTGAAAATGAGCTAGAAGTAAAAGTAAACAAAGATTTTCCATATTACAAAATTCCAAATAAAGAAAACTACAAATTCGCCGTCGGAAAATACTCGACTTTATTTTATGAATATAAAAATTACGTCATCTGGGGTATATCTGCTAAAATACTAGAAAACTTCTTAAACTTTTTAAAAGAGTAACCAATTAATATGTCTGCATACTCAACATATTAAGGCTTAAGTAAAAAAATAAGCAGATAAAATATAAATATATCTTATCTGCTTATTTGAATTGTATAAATATTTAAGTTTAAAAAATATAATTCCAATTACACTTTTCGTCGGCTATTAGATTTTGAAGAATGGACTTTATTTTTTCCAATTCTTCTAAAGCTCTTATTTTGTTTTTGCAGTATACGGCGTTTCTAACTAGATTTAATTCTAAACTTAAATCATCATAATATTGATGATCTAATACCTTTAGCCAAAAGTCCTTTTGAGTGTCGAGCCTTGCCTCAAGGTCATCTAGCATTTCATCTGCATATTCCCACTTATCATCATGTATAACCTCATATGTAGCTTCCACATCTTTTATATAATCGATTCCAAAATCCTCTACTCTATTGTCTATATAAATCCCAAATAGTATAAACAAGATGACCCATATTAAAGCTATTATAGTATTTTTCATCTTTTCTTTTGAATTAATACTCCGTCATATTCATCTAAAATGCATAGTAAGACGTCTTTTGTCCTTTTTATTTTGTGCATTTTTAGTATATTATTTAGCCATAGCTCATCTTTATCTAATTTTTTTAGGTTTTCTTTTATTATAGAGCCATCTAATATAAGCGGAATCGGTAGATGCTTGTACTCTTTTGAAGGAGTCGAGTTATAATTAGGAGTCGGCACCACACTTAGACTTCCATCTGTCTCTAATATGGCATATTGGATATACTTTATATTAAAGTATCCTTGAATTCTAAGTTGTTCTAAAAGCTCGTTTATGCTTACTCTCTCTCTTTTTAACTCTTTATAATCTACTTCACCTTTGTTGATAAGTATTGAAGGTTTCCCGGACAATATTATAGATATTTTTCTAAATTTTAAAGATAAAAATGAAATAATAGTTTGCATTGCTACAAGACCTGTTAGCGCTGCAATACCATTTATCATAGGAATATCGTTGTTTTCCATAGGTAGTGATGCAACTTCCGCTATTAAAAGCGTTATAACTAAGTCAAAGCAATTCATCTCAGCTATTTCACCTTTTCCCATAATTCTCATAGAGATTAATACTGCTATATATAAAACAATACTCCTCAAGAAAACTACAACCATATAAGTCCTCCTTTTATAGCCGCATACCTTATGAGCTATAAAGTCTTAAATATGTTTTAAGATTTATAAAGCCTTAAATTGTAATTTTAAATTATATTTATTTTATATTTCCCAATATGCTTACTAAATAATCCCATGTTCTTTCTGTAGATAAAAGATCTATATGCTCATCAGGAGTGTGAACATCGAATAAATCTGGACCTATAGATACTGCTTGTGCCCCTTCTATAGCATCTAGTAGTAAACCACATTCTAATCCAGCGTGAATTGCCACTATTTCTGGCTTTTTGCCGTTTATTTTTTCATAAGTCTCAACGCATATTTGCTCTAACTTTGAATCTTTGGCATATTCCCATTCTGGATAATCGTCTTCTAGTGTAAGGTTTACTCCTATTGTGTCGCAAAGCAATTGCATTCTGTCGTTTATATCGTCTTTTAGAGTTTTTACAGAACTTCTAGTCGCAAATTCAAATTTTATAGAGTCATTTTCAGTTACTACAACACCTAAGTTTGTAGAACTTTCAACTAAGTTCTCTATATCTGCACTCATAGTTTGGATATTTCTAGGCATTAAGTTTAATACTTTTATTATTTTGCTTTGAACTTGTTCTGATAAAGCTCTTTCGTGTTTTTCATCTATTTTGTTTATCTCTAAAGATATTTGTGGGTCTGAAGTTTTAAATTCATTTTTAAATACTTCTGACATATTATTTATAATATTTACAACTTGTTTTTCATCATTAGAATCTAAATTTATTGTAGCTTCTGCTTCACGAGGTATTGCGTTGTTTTTAAGTCCACCACTTATAGATATTAAGTCGTAATTTACTTTTTCTTTTTCAAGAGCGTTAAGCACTCTTCCCATAAGTAAGTTTGAGTTTGCTCTTTTTTTGTCTATTTCAATACCAGAGTGTCCTCCTTTTAGACCTTTTATACTTATAAGGTATGTTTGTTTAGGAGTTATGTCTTTTAATTCTTTTGGTATATCAACTATTGCTGTAACCCCACCTGCACAGCTTACAGTTATTCTGCCTTCTTCTTCTGAATCTAGATTTATGATATATCTTCCTTCAAAGTGACTTCCATCTAAATTCATAGCACCTTCCATGCTCACTTCTTCATTTGCAGTAAATACTACTTCTAATTTAGGCATTTTTATATCATCAGATGCTAAAAGCGCAAGCCCCATAGCAACAGCTATTCCGTTGTCTGCACCTAAAGTTGTTCCATCTGCGTATAAGTAATTTTCTTTTACTTGTAGTTTTATTGGATCTTTTGTGAAATCGTGTTTTATGTCTTTGTTTTTTTCACAAACCATATCCATATGTCCTTGAAGTATTACAGCAGGAGCATTTTCATATCCAGGTGATGCTGGCTTTTTTATTATTACATTTAAAGCATTATCTTGTATTACTTCTAAGTTAAGTCTTTTTCCTTCGCTAGCTAGATAGTCGCTTATTTCTTTTTCATTTCCTGAACCTCTTGGAATTTTTGATATTTCCTCAAAGTATTTGAAAACTAAATCTAGCTTTGGATTTTTAAAATTAAATTCCATTTTTCTTTTCCTTTCAGATTATTATTTTATTATCATCATCGCAACTGAAAGTATTATTGCTGATGCTATAAATATAGCTACTAAAACTTTTGTGACAAATTTCACCCATGATTCATAATCTACTTTAGCAATTGCAAGTGTACCCATTATTACACCACTTGTAGGCGTAACTAAGTTTACTATACCACTACCTGCACTAAAGATTGATATTACAACTTCTGGTCTAAATCCTAAGCTAACTGCTAAAGGCCCAAATATAGGCATAGAAAGCCCTGCTAGACCTGATGTAGATGGGATAAAGAATGTAAGTGCCATATAAATTAAATAAGCCACTATTGTAAATACTATTGGACTCATTCCAACTAATACGTTTGATGCCTTGCTAAGTACATGTGCATCTAATCCAGTAGTGTTCATTATTACTGATATACCTCTTGATACACCTATAACTAAAGCTACACCGACCATATCAGCTGCCCCTGCTATAAATGCATCTACTATTTCGCCTTCTTTCATTCCGTATACAACACCAATAATTATTGACATTATAACAAACCATATACCTAGCTCAGAGAACCACCAGTTACCTAAACTAGAACCAGTTAAGAAGTCAGTATATATGAATAAATTTATTCCGAATTCTTCCCATGGTATTATTCCTGCTACCATAACTATAAATGTAAATGCAAATAATCCTAATACTATTTTTCTTTTTTTAGTAAATTCGACTACTTCTTCTTGGCCTGACTTATTTCCTATAAATGCTTCGTTTGCGTGTTCTATTTCTAATTGTGAAAGTATACTTTGATTTTTATCATTGTAGACTTTTTTTGCATAACTCATAACAAAGTAAATTGATATAAGTAGTGATACAATCCATAAAACTGTATTAGTAGCTATAACTACACCTTGGTTTACAGGAATTCCTGCACCATTTAATGAGCCTATACTTACTGAAACCAAAAATGGGTTTACAGTTGAGCCTAATACACCACATCCTGACCCTAGGATAATTGTAGCAACTGAAACTAATGGGTCAAATCCTGCTATAATCATAGTAGTTGTTACAAGCGCTGTGAAGGCTATAGTTTCTTCTGCCATACCGAAACTAGTTCCTCCAAGTGAGAATAAAAACATAAGAACTGGTATTAATATTAATTCTTTACCTTTTAGCTTTGATACTACTGAGCCTATTCCTGCATCTAGTGCACCTGTCTTTGTAGTTATTCCTAAAAATCCGCCAATTAACAATACGAATATTGCAATGTCAATTGAGTCGTTAAGACCGTTTATAGGTGCCATCACAAAATCCGATAATCCGGCTGGTCTTACCCCAGCTATAAAGTGTGTTACAATAGCTATAACTGCTGTAATTATAAGCAACACAGTATAAGCTGTAGGCAACTTAAATGCTTTTTTCTTTTTTTGTTTGTTGTCCATTTTCTGTCTCCTTTTCGCATTGTTGTCTAAGATTAAAATTTCCTATTTTAAATCGATATATTCATTATTTAAAAATTCGATTATAAAATTTCGTTTAATCTTTTTATATTAGCGATTATAAAAGAAATTAATATATAATACAATATCTCAATATATTGTAAATTTTATCCATAAAAAATTCACTGCGTTCATAGCGCCAACGAATCAAAGATTCCGTTGCTTTAGTTAAAATTCACTACGTTCATAGCGCCAACGAATCAAAGATTCCGTTGCTTTAGTTAATAGGTTGGAAATTATATATTATCCACAAACCAGATAATGTATAATTTCCTTAGAATTAAAAAATAGAGAGAAAATCCCTCTATTTTTTAAATTAATCATATTAAATTAAAATCTTATTCTTCCAGCCTGTTTTCTGTGTCTTCTTCCAACTCTATTATTTGCGATATAATCTATCTCATTTAAAAATATATTCGCTTCATTTATATTATTGTAAAGTCCCAAACTAGCTCTTATCATTCCATAAAAATATTCTCCTGATACTACATCTCTATAGGCGTCGCTGTCACTAGCGCCTAAAAGTCTATATACATAAGGATGGGCGCAGAACTTTCCTGATCTAAGCGATATGCCCTTTTCTGTCGCCATCATTATAGAAACCTCGCTATAGTCTTTATTTTGAATATTAAATGGAATTACACCTATTCTATCTTCTGTATAATCTGTATCACCATACATAGTCACATTGTTTATACTTTTCATACCTTGTATAATATAATTTTTTAATTCTCTTTCATGTTCTTCTATATTTTCAAATCCTATACTTTCTAAATCAGCAAGTGCCTTCGCCATAGCTATTACACCAAAGAAATTTTGAGTTCCAGCTTCGTATTTTTCTGGTACAGCTGTCCAAATTAACCTCTCATCAAATACTCCAGCTACACATCCTCCTCCTGATAAAAATGGATCTTCTTCATTTAGATAGTCTTTTTTGCCCACAATTGCCCCACTTCCAAACGGTGCATATGCTTTATGTGCAGAAAAAGTCAAAAAATCTATCTCTTCATCTTTTGAATTCCCCTTCATATTTACTTCTTTGTGCGATACTAATTGTGCGGCATCAACTATTATAAATGCACCGTATTTATGTGCAATTTTTGCTATATCGTGAATAGGAGTAGTATATCCAGTTACATTAGATGCCCCAGTTACAGTAACTATCTTTATTTTTCCTCCTGCCTTTATAAGTTCCTCTTCTATATCGTCTACCTTTACCCTTCCGAGCTCGTCGACTTCGACATATGCCATCTTTCCAACCCTTCTAAAAGGAAGGTCATTTGCATGATGCTCCATTCTGGTAGTCAACGTCATGTCTTCTTTGTCTTTTATAAGTACATTTGCAAGGACATTTAACCCCTCTGTATCTGACTTAGTGTATATAACTGTATAATCCTCATTTCCACCTAGTCCAAAAAAGTTTAATATCACATCTCTCGCCTTATTAAACATCATTGTGCAGTATTCACCCTTAAATCCTACCCCTCTGGCAATAGGCCCATAGTTTTTTATATTATCTTGAATTATTTGAGTAACACTTTTTAACGGTGGTGTAGTTGCTCCATTATCAAAATTTATCGGCGTTGTATAAGCACCATTAGAAAGTTTAATTTTATCATCTATACCATCAAATAAATCTCTATAATCCATATAAATTCCCCCTTATTATCATGGTATAAATATATTTCATTTTACATATAAATATAACCTGTTTTTTATTTTTCTCAATTTTTGTAGAAATATGTAGAAATCTATGGTTGATTTATGATAAAATAAAAAAATCCGCATTTTAGCGTTTTAAGTATATAATAAGAAATAATAAAATATTTATCTTTTCATTTTTCCAAAGATATGAATTTTATTATTTAATATTGATTTTTTAATTTATTATTTTTAAAATTATTAAATTTTCTTAGAAAGGTTACGATAAAAAATGAACAATAATGGATCATATGCACTAGTTTTCGGTGTATCAGTTTTCGACATATGTGGTTTTACAGATAACGATTATAGATCTAATGACTCAAACCCAGGTAGGGTTAGAACTTCTTTTGGTGGAGTTTGTAGAAATATAGCTGAATGTATGGCTAGAGTTGGAGTTAATACAAAATTTATATCAGTTTTAGGGGATGACGAAACTGGAAAAAGTATACTTCAACATTCAAAAGTTATGAACTACAATATGGAAGATTCTCTTATAGTAAAAAATGGTCATACTCCTACTTATATGGCTGTACTTGATCATTTCGGTGAAATGGTATCTGCTGTTGTAGATATGAAGATAATAGACGAATTTACTACAGAATTTATAGATTCTAAAGCTGAAATAATAAAAAATGCTGAATATATGGTTTTAGACTCAGATAGACCAGACATAGTAGAACACATATTAAAAACATTCTCTAACGACACTAAATTTATATTAGACCCAGTATCAGCTGCAAAAGCTAAAACTGTTACACATTTAGTGAAATACTTCCACACTATAAAACCAAACAGATACGAAGCTGAAATAATGTGTGGATTTAAAATTAACAATGAAGAAGACTTAAGAAAAGCTGGTAAATACTTTACAGATTTAGGCGTAAAAAATGTATTTATCACTCTTGATGAAGACGGAATTTACTACAACAACGGAGTTGAAGAAGGGAAATTAAAAGCAAATGATGTTAAAGTAGTAAATGTTACAGGTGCTGGAGATTCTTTTGTTTCAGGAATTACAAAGGGATATATGGATGGATATAATTTAATTGACACATTAAAATACGCTATATCAATGTCATCAATAACTATATCAACTGAAGAGACTATACATCCAGATATGTGTCACGATTTAGTTTCGAGATATATACAAGAAACAAATTGGACTCATACTAAATTTAATAATTAATTTTCAAACATGGGGCTTTTAGCCCCTTTTATTTTTGCAAAATAAAAACTCTTCGTCGGAAAATATTATTTATTTTCCAACAAAGAGTTATTTAAAGATTACTCAACCATTTCCCCATTTAATGAGAATGATAAAGCTGCTTCAGTTATTTTAACATTTACTAATTTACCGATTAAATCAGCATTAGGGTCTTTTACACTGAAGTTAACTAATTTATTTTGTCTAGTTCTACCAGTAAATTTAGTATCGTCAGTTTTACTTTTTCCTTCAACTAATATCTCAACTACTTGATCTTGATGAGTAGTGTTGTTTTCTTTTGATATTTCGTTAACTAACGCTAACACTCTGTTAAATCTTTCGTGTTTAACATCTTCTGGTATTTGGTCTTCCATCTTAGCAGCTGGAGTACCAGTTCTCTTAGAGTAGATAAATGTGAATGCATTATCGTATCTAACTTGTCTTATTACATCTAATGTATCTTCTACATCTTCTTCAGTTTCACCAGGGAATCCTACCATTATATCAGTAGAGAACGCTATGTTTGGAACTTCTGCCTTAGCTTTTTCAACTATTCTTAGATAATCTTCTTTAGAGTAGTGTCTGTTCATTTTCTTTAATAATTTAGTACTTCCGCATTGAACAGGAAGGTGTAAGAATTCACATACTTTATCACAATCTCTCATAGCGTATATAACTTCATCAGATATATCTTTTGGATGAGAAGTCATAAATCTTATTCTTTCTAATCCATCTATTTCATTAACTTTTCTTAAAAGCTCTGCGAAAGTTATTCTATCTTCTTCTTCTAAAGTTTTACCGTAAGAGTCTACGTTTTGTCCTAATAAAGTAACTTCTTTAGTTCCATTTGCAACTAATTCTTTTATTTCGTTTAATATATCTTCTGGTCTTCTACTTCTTTCACGACCTCTAGTATAAGGAACTATACAGTAAGTACAGAAGTTGTTGCAACCGTACATTATATTTACGAATGCTTTAAGCTCGAATTTTCTATCACTTCTTAATCCTTCAACAACTTCACCATCAACATCCCAAACATCTATAAGTATAGAATCACTTGACATTGATTCAGATAATAATTCTGGGAATTTGTATAAGTTGTGAGTACCAAATACTAAGTCTACGTGTTTGTATCTAGATTTTATTTCTTTAACTATAGCAGGTTGTTGCATCATACATCCACAAACAGCTATTTTTAAGTTAGGATTTCTTCTTTTTATTAATTTTAAGTGACCTAAGTTACCATATACTTTAAGCTCAGCATTTTCTCTAACTGCACAAGTATTGTATATTATTAAGTCTGCATGGTCAGCCATTAAAGATGCTTCATATCCCATAGCATTTAGCATAGCCCCTAATTTTTCAGAGTCATGCTCATTCATTTGACATCCAAATGTTTGTATAAAATAAGATTTTTTCTTTCCAGTTAAGTGGAAATATCTTTCGTTTTCATTTTTTATTTCATTTATATATTTGTCCTGTTCTCTTATCTTTTCCATAGGAACAGTGACTTGTTTTCTTTTAGACATCTAGTTGTATCTCCTTTCAAATTAATGCAAAGTTTATTATATCATAAATATTGAAAAATATATAAAAAAATATACATTATATTCATTTTTAGTTATGTTAAAATCTGCTTTTATACTTATATTTTTTAATACAAAAAATGGCGAGCATTCTATATACTCACCTTTAAATTTGTAATATTTTAAAATTATTTATAAAATATGCTATATAATTAGAATTTATCCTTTCATAACTTTTTCAAATTTTCAAATCTGAAAAAATCTTGTGCTTATGGTATGTAGGGATCTGGATATTTTTATATAATCTTAAAATATTGTTTAGAGTTTAGTATGCTTTCGCCTCTTAAAATAGTCGTTCCATGATATCCTACATAAGTATTATTCATTGTTCACATCCTTTACATTTAATTTATTTTTCTACTTAAATGGATTTTTCTACAAAATATATACACTTTATACACTATTTATATATTTTTTTCTTATAATTTAAAAGCCACCTCTAAAATTTAGAAGCGGCTTTTAATTATATAGTCTTTCATTATTAAATTTACTTTTTACTTAAAACGCTTATTTAGTCATTTTTTTGCCATTTTGAGTCATAGCATTTATTTTTAGTGGTAATGTAAATAAATTTATAAAACCTTCTGCATCTTTGTGGTCGTATAATTCGCTATCCCCAAATGAAGATATACTTTGGTCGTATAATTTATGGTCTGTAAATATTCCTGCTGGTTTTATATTACCTTTGTATAATTTTAATTTTACAGAACCTGTAACATTTTCTTGTGTTTCATCCATAAAAGCATTTATTGCTTTACAAGTTTTTGAATACCATTTTCCATTGTATATTAAATCAGCAAATTCAAGTGATAATCTTTGTTTTAAGTGAAGAGTATCTTTGTCTAATGTAGCACTTTCTAAGTAGTTATGTGCTGCATAGAATATTTCTCCTCCTGGAGTTTCATATATTCCTCTTGATTTCATACCAACTAATCTATTTTCTAATATATCTACTATACCTATACCGTGTTTAGCACCTAATTTATCTACTGCTTCAACAAGCTCTACTGGTGATAATTTTTCCCCATTTAAAGATACTGGTATACCTTTTTCAAATCCTATTTCTATATATTCAGCTTCATCTGCTGCATCTTCTGGAGAGCAAGTTTTTTTGTATATATCTTTATTGTGTTCATTTTCAAGATATTCTATATCCCCACCTTCTGTAGAAACATGCCATAAGTTGTCGTCTACTGAATATATTTTTTTCTTAGTTGCAACAACTGGAATGTTGTGTGCATTTGCATAATCTATTGCATCTTCTCTAGATTTTATATCCCATATTCTCCAAGGTGCTATAACTTTTATAGATGGATCAAGAGCAGCTATAGTCCCTTCAAATCTAACTTGGTCGTTTCCTTTTCCTGTACAACCATGGCATATATATTTTGCGCCTTCATTTTGTGCTATTTCAACTAATTTTTTAGCTATTATAGGTCTAGCAAGTGCTGTTCCTAAAGGATATCTATTTTCATATAATGTTTCAGCTTTTATAGCTTGGTATATAGTAGTAGTTATAAATTCTTCTCTTAAATCCTCCACATAGGCTTTTATAGCTCCACTTGCTTTTGCTTTTTCTTCGATTTGGCTCATATCGTCATTTTGACCTACATTTGCACAAACTGCTATAACATCTAAGTCATAGTTTTCCTTTAACCATGGAATTATTACTGAAGTATCTAGTCCTCCTGAATATGCTAATACAACTTTTTCTTTCATTTTTTTATCCCCCTCAAACTTATATAATTTTTTATTATTTTCTTTATTTTCTGAATTAGATAACTTAAAGCATCTCTGTACTTTTTAAAGCCATATAACTTTTTTTGTGTATTAAAAAAGCCCCTTAGTAATCATTGCTAAGAGGCGACATTGCGCGGTACCACTCTTATTAACAAATTTATCTTAGTAAAATAAAGGAATTTAAAAAACGCCTCTTGAAAACTCAAGAGACGAAATATTTCCGCGTTACCACTCTAATTAATAAGATAAACTTATTCACTCTTCCTTTTAAGGCAAGGCATTCCTATTATCCTACTTAGGTTCAGATAATCTCCTCCAAAGCTCTTTTCATTTATCTCATAATTGCTAAGCTTCCACCATCCTCAGCTCTCTATAAATTTAAAATAAACTACTTTCTTTTTCAACGGATTTATATTTTAAATTGTTAATAAATGGTTACTTGTTATTTATGAGTTAATAATAAACTATTTGGTTAAAATTGTCAACTGCATTTTGTATATTTTATTTTAGTATTTAACTCTATATAAGAATAACCCTTTTGCTGGAGCTGTCTCTGGCGATTTTGATCTGTCTTTTAATTCTAATAGTTCTTTTACTTCATCAGCAGTAATCTTTCCTTGTCCTGCATCTATAAGCGTACCTGCTATTATCCTAACCATATTGTATAAAAACCCATTACCTTCTACATATATTTCTAATATATCGTCTTTTTCATTTATAGTAATTGAGTAGATTTCTCTGACATGGCTTTTCTTTTTAGATCTAGATGAGCAGAAACTTGTAAAGTCATGTTCACCTATTAATACTTTAGAAACTTCTCTCATAGCCTCTACATCAAGTTTTTTACTTACATGACAAGTGTATTTTCTGTTAAATGGATTTGGATATTCTCTATTGTCGATTTTATATAAATAAACTTTTCTCTTTGCATTATATCTACTGTGGAATCTGTCGTCTACTTCTTCAATATCTTTTATTGCAATCGATTGTGGTAGGTATTCATATAGATATTTATGTATTTTATTTAATGATAAATTGCAATTAGTTTTAAAGTTTACAACTTGTCCATAAGCGTGAACACCCATATCTGTCCTTCCAGAGCCTATTATCTCAATCTTTTCATCTGCCATTTGACTTAAAACAGATTCTAATTTTCCTTGTATTGTATTTTCGTTATCTTTTAGTTTTTGGAATCCTTTAAAGTTGCTTCCATCATATTCTATTGTCATCTTTATATTTCTCATATTTTGCCTCTTTTCTTTTGATTTTATAATTTAAAACTATAATTATATTTTTAAATTATACCTTAAATCTATATACAGAAAAAAATGTGATTAAATCACATTTTTTCCTCTACAATTGCATCCATTAAATTATTTTTTAAAGTGAAGGTAATACAAGTTCCCTCTCCTTTTTCACTTTCTAATATCATTTTGCCTTTGTGAAGTTTTACTATTTCGTTACTAATAGCAAGACCTATACCACTTCCTGATTTGTTGTAGTCCTCTTGGAAGAATTTTTCTAGTACTTTATCTAAGTTTTCTTGTTTTATACCTATTCCATTATCGACTACAGAGAAAGTTGTATATTCTTCTCCTTGAGATAGCCTCACAACGACATATCCGCCTTCTTCAGTAAACTTAAGTGCATTTTGAACAAGATTTATTAAAACTTGTTTAAGTCTGTTTTTGTCACCTTGTATATCTACTATTTCACTTTCTTTTGTATTAAACTCAGTAAGTAAAGTTATGTTTTTCTCACTAGCTTTAACCCCAAGCTGATTTACTACGTCTTTTGCAAGTTTAGTTACATTGACTGAGTCAATTTGAAGTCTTATTCTATCTGATGCTAGACGAGAGAAATCTAGAAGTTCTTCGACTAAAGTTATAAGTCTTTCTGTTTCATCTTGTATAATTCCAAGTCCTAAATCAAGTTCTTCTCGACTTATACCTTCATATCCTAAAGTCTCACTCCATCCTTTTATGGATGTAAGCGGTGTTCTAAGTTCGTGTGATACAGAAGATATAAATTCTTCTTTTAATTTTCTTGTCTTATCTATTTCTTTTGCCATATGGTCAAATGTTTTGACCAAGTCGCCAATTTCATCATCATGTAATTTTTCATTTTCTAAGTTTATATTATAATTACCTTGTGCAAGTTGATTAGCTGTCTTTTTCAAGTCTTGTATAGGTTTTATTAAAGAGTCAGCAAATCTTAAACTTAAAAGTAGACAGATAAGTAAGATTACTAGTCCTCCAATAAATATTATACAGACTACTCTAAAAATAGCATTGTCCGCCTTTTTAAGAGATACACTATATCTAACTACACCTTCTACAACATTATTGACCTTTAGAGGTACAGATATACTCATAATATGGTCTTTTGTCTCAGATATTGAATATATATAGAAATTATAATCTTGGCTTCCTGTCAAAGCTTTATTTACATCATCATAATTTACTACTTCTCCAGTTTTTATGCCGTATTGGTCTAGCATAACTTCTTTATTTTTATTTATAATTTCTATTGCTACAGAGAAGTTATCACTACTTTCGCCATACCCTGAACTTTGGTTTAAGCCTTCTTTTTCTAATATATTATTTATTTTATCTTGAAAACTTGTAGAATCCATACCTGATGAATCATAGCTGTTTTGAGTATATCTGACTTGTTGTTCTAAATAAGATTTTGCCATACTATAGTAATATTCTTTCATATAAAACATAAATAATACTTCAAATAAAGCAACAGTAATTATAATCATGATGAAATAATATTTTACTACTCTTTTCCTCAAACCATCTAAATGTAATATCAAGTTTAGTCTTCCTTTCTAAAACAATATCCATATCCCCAAATTGTTTGTATATATTTTGGTTTTGATGGATCATCTTCTATTTTATTTCTTATTCTTCTTATATTTACGTCTACTATTTTAAAATCATATAAGTAATTATTGCCCCAAACTTCTGTTAAGATTTGGTCCCTACTTAACGATTGTTTTGCATTTACCATTAAATACTTAACTATAGAAAACTCAGTCGGAGTTAATTCAATTTCTCTACCGTCTTTAAATAATTTTCTCTTATCTAAATCAAGAGTAAACGGCTCTGATACTATTTTATTTAACTTCATAGAGCTTTCTTCTTTTTTAACTCTTCTAAGAAGTGCTGCAACTCTAACTAGTAATTCTTTTATACTAAATGGTTTTACCATATAATCATCTGCACCAGATATAAATCCTTCTAGCTTGTCTTCTTCTTGAGCTTTTGCAGTAAGCATTATTATACCAACTTGGTCAAATTTTTGTCTTATATATTTACAAACTTCTATCCCACTCATATCAGGAAGCATCACGTCTAAAAGCGCTATTGATATATCGTTGTGTTCTGTTATTTTTTCTATAGCCTCACTACCGCTACCTGCTTCTATTATTTCATAACCTTCCCTTTTTAAATTTATACTGACGAAACTTCTTATACCTATTTCGTCTTCTAAAACCAATATTTTTTCTTTCATATTCCTTCCTCCATTAAAATTATTATTTTATTGCTGAAAAATAATCTTTTAATATTTCTATATTTAAATCAAGTTTTTTCATTTCTGCCATATTTACATCAGAAACAGAGAATATATATTTATCTGATTCATAAACATTATTTCCTGTTTTACTTATATTTTTTGTATCGTCAACTATCGTCTTTTCTGTGACATTAAGAGTAAATAATAGTTTTCTATCATGAGGCGCTGTCTCTGAATAAGCATTTGTAGAATTATAATAGAAATTAAGTACTTTATAATTTCCACTTTTATTTTCAGTATCTTCAATTATAGATAATTTACCGACTAAATTATTCGGTATTAAAAATCTAAAATTAGCTTCATAATTATAATAAATCTGACTTACAAATATTACATCGGCGTCTTTGTCTTGTTTTCCATTGTATTTATTCCAACTTATTATAAGACTAGTCGGGAATGTACTTGTAGATAAAGTATCTATTGTAACACTGCTTTGCTCTATCTTTGGAATATTAGTTATTCCATCATTGTTTACATCTTCAAAAGGTATAAAGTATTCATTTTTCATTTGTACCTTCATATCCTTAAAAGCATTTATTAAGTTTTTTTGTTCTAAATAAACAACTTGAGTTGTAAATCCTGTATCTTCATTATCAGGCAAACTTAAAAATAATGCTTTTTGCTTAGATGATATATTGCCGACAGATATCTCTATATCCTCAAAATTTCTTATATTTTCAAAAACTAAGCTATCTAAAATAGATATTTTATCGTCTTTAAATGCACATACATTCAAATCCATCTCTTTGCTTTTATAGTTATAATTATAAACTACTAACTCTAAATTTCCATCATCATCTAAATCATCTACTAATACACCTAATTTTGTAAAATTATCTTTATTAAAATAATTGTAGTTGTCATTAGAGATAAGTTCTTCTATATTTCCATTTTCATATCTGCATATGCTCAGAGTTACTGTACTCTTGTCTTCAATAAGCAAAATTATTTCCTTATTTCCATCCTTGTCTAAGTCATAGAAATTAGCATATTCGATTTTATTTCCAGGTTTAATATATGAAGTGTCGTTGCTTTCATTCTTTTTTAAATCTAATACAGTAAATCCAACTTGATTTCTTATATCTTCCCTTTTTTCAAAAAACACAATTTCATCTTTTTTATCATTATTTAAATCGATTTCATTTATCTTTCCTACCTCTATAGAGTTAGAAGGTAAAGTTAAATCAGCACTACCTGCAATTACTTTTACCTTGTCTGATATTTCTCTTTTCTCTTCGTTGTATATAGGCAATTCATCAAATAAATTTATAGGATTATTCTCTCCATTTTCGCTTTTATAACAACCTGTACTAAGTACAGTAACTAGAGATAATACACCTACTAATTTTAATAGCCTCATGCTTATCCTCCTGTCCATCTAATATATTGTACTTAAAATTTTTCTGTACTTTAATTATACAATAATTAATAAAAAAATCAAAAGAGTTGTGCATTAAATGATTAAATTAATCATTTACGACAACTCTTTAAGCTAACACCTATTATCTATCAAAATTTTCATCAGACCAAATTATGTTTTTATCACTTATACCTATATTGTCTTGAGCTTGTTGTTCTGCTTCTTCTCCTCTATAAGTAATATTTTCTGTATCGTCTACTTCTTCACTTTCTTGTGAAGTATTTTGTTCTACTTCTTGTACATTTAATGTTTCTTCGTGGTTTTGTGGTTGTTTTCTATGTTTGTGCACTCTTTTTTTAGCGTGTTTATGCACTTCTGTTTCTGTATTAGATTCAGCAGAACCTTGAGACTGTTGTGTTCCTTGTTTTTTGTGATGTTGTCTTGGTCTAGTCTTTTTAGATTTCTTTTGTTCTGTAGGTTGAGTAGTTTGTTCTACTTCTTCATTGCTTTTTTTATTATGTTTACTTACTTTTGAGTTTGCTTCTTCTTGTTGTTGTTTGTTTTGGTTCTTTGTTTTTTTACCTACATTAAATTTAAAACCATTTTTTCTCGCTCTTTTTCTAGGTTGATTTTTACCTTCTTGTATATTAAACTCTTCTTTTCTTTCTTCTGGAACAAGATCATTTAAAATGACATCATTATATTTTTCTTCATATTGAGTATTTGTATTATTTTCAATATTTTTATTTTTTGAATTCTTTTTATTGTGTTTTGCTCTCATTATAAAATAACACCTCCAAAATGCTATATAATATTTATATTTAAAGAATTCTATTTTTATTCTTTTTTTAAGCATCTTGGAGGCAATTAATTATTTTCTAGGCGGTTTTGGCCCTGGATATTGGTATAAGTAACTTTTTAGCATACCATTGTATAGTTTTCTTTTTCTTGTTGCATCTTGACCAAATTCATTTTCAAAATCTTCATATGAAGTTATTAAATAATATGACCAATTATTTAATTTTCTAAATGCATAGCCAAGTTGTTTGTAAAGCATTTTTACAGAATCGACATCTTCAAGTCTTTCACCATATGGTGGGTTTGTAACGATAAATCCGTATTCTTCGTCACTTGTAAACTCTGTAGCATCGCCTACATTAAATTCTATATAATCAGCAACACCTGCTATTTCTGCATTTTCTCTAGCTATTTCTATAACTTCTTCGTCTATATCGTATCCGTAAATTTTAAATTCGATATCTTCGTTTATCATATCGTAAGCTTCTCTTCTTGTATCCCACCAGATTTTTTTGTCTAGTGTTCTCCATTTTTCAGATATAAACTCACGATTAAGCCCTGGAGCCATGTTTATTCCCATCATAGCCGCTTCTATTAGTAATGTTCCCGAACCACATAGAGGATCGACTAGTGTTCTTCCTGGTCTCCATGGTGTTAAATACATTATTCCAGCAGCTAATGTCTCTCTTATTGGAGCTTTATTAGCTTTTTCTCTGTATCCTCTTTTGTGTAGAGCAACTCCTGTTGTATCTATTGTAAGAGTTACTTTGTCTTTATGTATAAATACATATATAGGATATTTTTCTTTGTCTTCTTTTATTAATCCTGTTTCAAGGTAGCTCTTTTTAAGACTTTCTACTACTGCCTTTTTAACTATAGATTGTATATCTGGTATTGAGTATAGTTTTGATTTTATAGAAGACGCTTTTGTTATTGGGAATTGCGCTCCATATGGGATATATTTTGCCCAATTTATTCTCTTTGTTCCTTCGAATAATTCGTCGAAACTTTTTGCTTCGAATTCAGCTATTTTAAGGTGAACTCTCTCTGCACATCTAAGCCACATATTTGCTTTTGCAATTCCGTATTCATCAGTTTTATATGTAACCCTTCCGTCTTCTGTTTTTACAATTTCAAATCCTAAGTTTTTAATTTCGTTTGCTAGCATTTTTTCCATTCCAAAAAAGCACGGCGAAATTAAAGTGTATCCTTTTTCCATTTATGAATCTAATCCTTTCGTCTAGTTATTTAAGCTTCCCATCTGATATCCATTTAAATCTAATGTAACATACTTAAATCCAATTTCTTTAAGTTTATTATGCACATTTTTCATCATTTCATCATCGAAAAACTTATGCATTTCATCCTTAGCCACTTCTATTCTGGCTATATCGTTATGTAATCTAACTCTATATTGTCTAAAACCTAAATCTTGAAGATAATTTTCGGCTTCTTCTACTAATTTAAGTTTTTCTTTCGTAATTTTATCTCCATAAGGAATCCTACTTGCAAGACATGCAAAAGAAGGTTTATTGTATGTATTTAAATTTAGTCTCTTTGACAAAATTCTTATCTCTTCTTTTGTAAGGCCACTGTCTTTTAACGGACTTACTACTTCTAATTCTTCAAGAGCCTTAAGCCCAGGTCTAAAATCACCTAAATCACTTACATTAGTTCCGTCTAAGACATATTTTACATTGTTTTTTGCTGCGTAATCTTTAATCATATTGAAAACTGCGCATTTACAATAATAACATCTTTTTTTGCTATTTTCAATAAAACCTTTTTCGTCGAAATTATCTACTTTTATGACTTCGTGTTTTACCCCAAACTCGTTAGTATATTCTTTAGCTTCTTCCATTTCTCTATCTGAATGCATCATAGCATGTATTGTGACTGCTACTACATTTTCCCCAAGTTCATCGCTCGCCACTTTAAGTAAAAAATTACTGTCAACTCCACCAGAATAAGCTATTACAACTCTTCCCATTTTTCTTAATTTGCTTTTTAATAATTCGTATTTTTCATCTATATTCATAATTATCCACCCTTTCAATTTATATACTTCAATCTAAAGTAATTATATATTAAAGATGTAACTGACTTCTATATAAATTCTTATAAATCTTTTTTTAATTAAAAAATATTTTTTATATATCTCTATATTTCATATTTATTTTGTATGAAATATTATTTTTAAATTTGATTATATACTATGTTTAATATTTTTCCAAAATATGTTATTATGATTTTATATTTAATATTTGGGAGGAATTGACAATGGCAGCAGATTACGTCAAAATATTAGACAAATTAGTTAGACTAAACAGGGGAATGAACTTAAAACTTAGAGAGGGGACTACAACACTTGATGTAAATATATACAACAATACACTTTTAACTTTAGATTTAGAATGTGATAATGTAGATAAACACAGCGAATATATTTATAATGAGATAATAGCGCTTGAAAATGTAACGATGTATATTCCGAGCGTTTATATTAAAGAAGATTAATTAATATTAAAATAAAAATATTTATAGTAAAAGGCTAGAGTTTTATATTGAATACTCTAGCCTTTTATTATTAAAACCAATTACTTCATTTAATTATGGTTATTTATAAACAATCTGTTTCCTTTTTATACTACTTATGTTGAGACTAAGGTTTTAAAATGCTAACATATAAGTATATATTTAGAAATTAATAAAAATTGAAAAATAAAGTTTTCAAAAGCTTATTTGTTATAAATTTTAAAATGGAGACTTAGTTATAATATTAAAGTATACAAAAAAATCAGTCTTAATATGTTTAATAGCTTCATGAGTTACAATATAACATATAGACTACCTAATGAATATGAAACTACTCCATCTTGGCAACAACAATATTATAAAGACCCTACAACAACAATCGTGTATAAATGAGAAATTCAAGACTGGGATGAAAATTATTGTAATTAACAATGTATTATGAAAAGAAACTAAAATAATTACAACGGTTATTTTTCAAAATAATAATATAGTAAAAATAAACAATAGGAGGAGATATTATGTATTGTAGAAATTGTGGCAGTCAAGTTGATGATAAAGCTGAAATATGCGTTCATTGCGGTGTTAGAGTTACGAATGGAGATAGTTATTGCCAAAATTGTGGTGCAGAAACATCAGAAAAACAAGAAATGTGTGTGAAATGTGGTTCTATACTTGAAAAATATCAACCCAAAAGAAATAATTTAGGTGATTTTACATTCACTTCTGGATCAAAAAAAGCAAACTATGACTTTAGTAATCTACCATCTTACTATAAAATCGAATTTGAATTAATAAAAAATAGTGAAACTGGTTATAAAGGAAAATTTAATTGGGCAGCATTTTTCTTTGGCCCTTTATGGATGATGTATAAAGGTATGGTTATACAAGGACTAATATATTTAATAGCTAATATAGTAGTTTCTTCTATAAGCTTTTTAATTTTAGGCTTAGTTTTAGATATCTTAGTAGCTTTTAGAGCTAACTATCTTTATTATAATGTTTATACAACAAATGAAACACGATTATTTTAAAATTATTACATGTAGAATATGAAAGAGAAGATTACACAAAATAGAAATAAATAATATAGATAAACATCAGGTCAGTTAGCATCTACCTTTTATTCGATAAATTTGCTGTAATAAAAACTGTTTATGGGGGGATTTATATGGCAGAATACAAAGTTGATGAAATATTAAAAAATACAATCATAGAAAGTAAATTAATTACTCAAGATGAAAAAAGAAAACTACTAAGTAGACTTAGAGAAGAAAAATTAATTAATACAAGAAAAAACTCAAAAAAAATAATTGGAATTGATTGTTCTAATTTAGATAAAGAAAACGATAAAATATTAAAGATATTAAATAATATAGATAAAGATGGTATTCAAAATACAATAGAAAGATGGGAATATGATAGAAATTATAAATATTCAGCTATTTGGAAATATGATAATCTTAGTATTGATAAATTACATGAATTAATTTCAGAAGAAAAAGCTGTTGAATTTGAATCGAATTTTGATTATTTAAGTAGTATTTATCATGTCCCAACAGTTTTAAAATTAAATAATGAATATGTTTTTAAATTTAGTAAAATAATAAAAGATAATTCAGACACATTAGAGGTTAAATATCCAGCTCTTGTAATATTTTATACAGATATAAATATTATAGAAATAAGAGTTAGTTCTTTAAATAGTAATTTTAAAACTAATAATGATATTTATGCTAAAGAAATAGATCAAATTTCATCTTGGATAAAATCTTATTTAAAAGTTAACTTAAGTGAAATTAATTTTGAAAAAATAATTAATAACATTATTGAAAAAGACAATCAAACCGAGATATACTCTAGATGGATTAACTCACATTTAGGAGGCTATGCTCGTTTAAAAGTCCCAGAAGATAATAGATATATTCTACCTTTAATAGGAGAATTAGAAAGTTTAATAGAATCTCATATTGAATTATTTAATTCTAATTTAGAAATTAAAGGTTTACTAGATGATTTTATAGAAAAAATAAAAGAAGATAGAGAATATCCAAGAAGTGCTATCTGTTGGAAAAATGATGATAATACTGCTGATTACATAATAGAATTTATTCATAACTACAAAGGAAGAAATTATACTGTGTTATCTCATTATTATAATAATAATGATTTGGAGATGATGAATGATGTTACCAGAAATATTATCCACTACAACGAATAAGTTATTGGATAATCAACTATTAAACACTAAACAAACCCCTATTTTATTAAACTATCTTAAATCTTTGCCTTCTGAAGAATATATTCTACCAAATGTAGTAATGAAAAAATTAGATATAAATGAAAAACAAGCATATCAGGTTTTTTCATTTCTAGAAAATTTAAAAATAATAGAGCCTAAGTATATGTTATATTGTCATAATTGTAACACATATCAAAAGTATGTTTTTGATAATTTAGCTCAAATTATAGGTCAAGAAATTCATTGTGCAAAGTGTCATGAAATAATAAACATAAAGAAAAGTATCATTATTAATTATAAAGTTATACCAAAATGAGTGAAGATATATTCAAAAATATATTTAATCTTATAAATTCTCTTTCAGAAGAGCAACAAGATGCTTTTACAAAAGAATTTATTAATCAAAAATTAAAGGATAAAAAAGATACTTATAATATGTTGGTAACTTATGACACAAGAACTATTGAAACTATAAAAACACTAACGGATAATTTAATTAAAGAACATGCAAATAAAAAAGATAAACCAGACTCTTCAGAGGATTCCACTACAGAAAAAGGTAAATTATTAGAAGATATAGCCCAAAATATCTTTAATAGTTTTCCTATTTTCTATATTTTTAGCAATATAAAAAATTCATCTAATGAGATTGATTTAGTTGTAAATTTAAATGAAGATGGTAAAATTCTTCAAAGTGATGGTCTAATTCCATTTAAAGATAAATTCTTTTTAGTAGAATGTAAAAATTACAATAACACTGTATCTGTTACATGGGTTGGAAAGTTTTATTCATTAATAAATAGCGTACATACTCATTTAGGGATTTTACTTTCTTATCATGGTTTTTCAGGTAAATCACAATGTAAAGGCTGGAATTCTGCTTCTGGTCTTTCAAAAAAAATAGCACTAAGTGAAAAAAATTTAGATGATAGGATTTATATCTTAGATTTTAATATTGAACATATACAAAAAATATGCAATGGGGAGAATCTTTTATATTTGATAGAAGATGAAATAAAAAAAATAGATTTAGATGTTAATTTGGACCTTAGCCAATATACTCATGAAAATATAGGAAAGATTCAAATTGAGGAATAATAAGGGCAGTCCACAACTGCTCTTTTTTTAAGTAGGATTACTAATGTAAAAGATATTAAGTAGTTTTGTACATAAAATAAATAACAAATATTATGTATATGTAGAATATTTATATGAAACAGGTAAAAAGAAACAAAATCACAAGTTTTTTTAATAGATAGATTGTCAATATAAGTGCAACATTTTATGTTTATGTTGCAGCGAAGACCTCTGCAGGTGTTTTATATCCAAGA
>NZ_JBCLNH010000013.1:0-49556 GCF_039062665.1 Clostridium sp. 2218st1_F5_2218SCRN_220325
GTATTTTAAATACAATTAGATAGGGTGGGTATATATATGGATAATATAGACAAAGTAAGAGCAAAAATAAGTATGTATGATGATGAAATTATAAAAATTTTGTCAAAAAGAATGGATTGTATAGATGAAATAATGGAATACAAAAAAGAAAAAGGTATGCCTATACTACAACCAGAATATGAAGGTAAAAAAGAAATAGCACTATGTAAAAAATTAAAAGATAATAAATATCAAGATGAAATTATGAACATATTTAGATATGTTGTAAAGAATGCAAAAAAATATCAAGCTAAAAATTTATTTCCATATAATATAATGTTGATTGGATTTATGGGATCTGGGAAATCTACTATAGCAAAATATTTAAGCCATATACTTGAAATGCAGGACTTAGAAACTGATGAGTTTATAGTTAAAAGAGAAGATATGACTATAAATGAAATATTCCAAAGAAAAGGAGAAGAGTATTTTAGAAGATGTGAAAATAATGCATTGAGAGAATTAGAAACTAGACAGGGAATTATAATTTCTTGTGGAGGTGGAATGCCTATGAAAGATGAAAATGTCGAATTAATGAAAAAAAACGGAAAAATAGTACTACTTACAGCATCACCAGAGACTATATATGAAAGAGTAAAATATAGTAATGAAAGACCTCTATTAAATGGGAATATGAATGTTGAATATATAAAAGATTTAATGGAAAAACGTAAAGATAGATATGAATCTATAGCAGATATAGTAGTAGATACAAATAATAAGCCTATACATGTTATAGCAGAAGAAGTAGTAAGCAAATTGGCGACTTTATAAAAAGAAAAAATAAATAATTAATACAAAAAATCCTTCCTTTTATATATATAATTTAGGAAGGATTTTATTTATTGTAAATTTTAAGGAAATATGTGTTTTGAAAGAATTTTGACTAAAGATTTTATTGTAAACGTTGAATAAATATTATGTAGAAAGTCAAAATTATAATATAGAAACAAAATATAATAAACTAAAGACAGTTAAAACCTTGTTTACTCGAGATAATTTATGATATTATAGTATATGAGATTGTTAATTTATATAAAAACTTGACAATCTGAATAACATATATATAATAAAACTGATAAAACATTAGAAATTTATTTAGATGGAGGAATAACAATGGTAACAGCAGGAGATTTTAGAAAAGGTGTAACTTTCGAAAAGGATGGTCAACCATGTTTAGTAGTTGATTTCCAACACGTTAAACCAGGTAAAGGTGCAGCTTTCGTAAGAACTAAATACAAAAACTTAAAAACAGGAGCTATAAGAGAAGAAGCTTTCAACCCAAGTGATAAATTCCCAAAAGCAATAATAGAAACAAAACAAATGCAATATTTATACAATGATGGTGAATTATACTACTTCATGGACGAAGAAACTTTCGACCAAATACCACTAAACTATGAGCAAGTTGAAGATGCTATAAAATTCTTAAAAGAAAATGAAGCAGCTACAATAAGATTCTACCAAGGACAACCATTCCAAGTAGAAGCACCAAACTTTGCAGAATTAGAAGTAACTGAAACTGAACCAGGTATAAAAGGTGATACAGCAAGTAACGTTACTAAATCAGCTACAGTAGAAACTGGAGCAGTAGTTCAAGTACCTTTATTCATAAATGAAGGAGATAAAATAAAAATAGATACTAGAACTGGAGAATATTTATCAAGAGTTTAATATTTTAGCATAAAAAAAGCTTATATATCCAATATTAATGGTATATGAGCTTTTTTATAACACATACTAAAGATAAATAATGCTTAATAAATAAGAAAAATACAATTTACTTACTTTAATAAGCACAAAATAAAATTTTTTAAAGGAATTAAATTGTATTCCTTAGAAATTATAATACATACGATTTTTGGTAACGTGTTAAAAATCTATCTTAATGAAAATCTACTTTAAAAAATTTTAATAATGATTTTCTACAAGATATAAAAAATGCAAAAGGAGAGGTTTATCATGAAAAAACTAGGTGAAGAAGTTGCATATTTAAAAGGTTTAGCTGAAGGATTAGATATCGATGATAAGAGTAAAGAAGGCAAAATGATTAGCAAAATAGTAGAGATATTAGGAAGTTTTGCCGATACTGTAGAAGAATTAGAATATTCAGTAGTAGACTTAGAAGATCAAGTAGAAGAATTACAATACGAAGTAGAAGAATTACAACAAGACGTAGAAGATTTAGAAGAGTGGCTTTATGACGAAGATGAAGACTACGATGATGAAGACGACTACGATGAATACGATGACGAAGAAGAAGAGGACGACGAAGAATTAAGTTTCATAGAAATGGAGTGTCCCAATTGTTCTGAAATCGTAGAAATTGATGAAGAATTATTATTTGACGACTCAGTAGATGTTGTTTGCCCAAGTTGTCACGCAGTTATATTATCATCTGAAGATGATGAGTGTGGTGATTGTGATGATGAAGGTGGATGCTGTGGTTGTGGTGTAGAAATACACGAAGAAGATAATGAATAACAGTTGTAATTTTTAACAATGAATGTTTGGTTTAAAAAGCGCCTATGAAGTTTAAATCTTCATAGGTTTTTTAAAGTAAATATGTTTTAATTATATTGAGATTGATCTAACAAAACAATTAATTTGGAGGATGTTTAATGAAAATTAATAAAAGGATATTAAATAACATATCGTTATTTGAAGAAAATATAAATTATGAATTTACAAATAAAGAATATATATTAGAAGCTTTAACACATAGTTCTTATTCAAATGAAAATAAAAACTATGCTTTTAATGAAAGATTAGAGTTTTTAGGAGACTCTGTCTTAAGTATAGTAATAAGTGATTACTTATTCAAAAAAGAAACAAAACTTCCAGAAGGGGAGCTTACAAAAATAAGAGCCAATATAGTTTGTGAAGAATCTTTAAGTGAAGTATCTAAAGATATCCACCTAGGTAAATATATGCTTTTAGGTAAAGGAGAAGAAGCTACAGGTGGTAGAGAGAGAATATCTATACTTGCAGATGCTCTAGAGGCAGTTATAGCAGCTATTTATTTAGATGGTGGATTAGATAAAGCTAGAGAGTTCATATTAACTTATATGGATAAAATAATAAATGACTCTATAAAAGGAAAAATATTTAGAGATTATAAAACTTGCCTTCAAGAAGTACTTCAAAGCAACGGCGAAAATAATATCTGGTATAAATTAATCGAAGAAAAAGGACCAGATCACAACAAACGATTTGTTATGGAAGTCGGCATAAATGATACAGTATTAGGCGTAGGAGAAGGTAAAAGTAAAAAAGACGCAGAGCAAGTTGCTGCAAAATGCGCACTAGACAAAAAAATGTAAGGTGGTCTATTTAAATGAAAAAAAGAATAATACCTATATTTGTTCCACACAGAGGATGCCCTCATGATTGTATATTTTGCAATCAAAAGAAAATAACAGGAGTAAGTACTGAAGTTACAGCACAAGATGCTAGAAATATAATAGAAGAATGTCTAGAAACTATAGATAAAGATACAAATGTAGAGATAGCATTTTTCGGAGGAAGCTTTACTGCAATCGAAGAAGAATGTCAAAATGAATTATTATCAGTTGCAAAAGAATATGTAGATAAGGGGTTAGTCCACGAAATAAGAATGTCTACAAGACCTGACTGTATAAGTGACTCTATATTAGAAAGACTTAAAAAATATGATGCAAGCATTATAGAGCTAGGTGTTCAATCTATGGACGCTAAAGTACTTATAGACAGTGTAAGGGGACATGATATAGAATCAGTAATAAAAAGTGCAAAATTAATTAAAAAACACGATATAAAATTAGGTCTACAGATGATGGTAGGACTTCCTTCTGACACAGAAGAAAAATGTATAGAAACTGCGAGAAAGTTTATATCATTACAACCTGATTGTGTAAGAATATACCCTACATTAGTAGTTAAAGATACGGGGCTTGAAACTCTTTTAGAAAGAGGAGAATACACTCCATTTTCTTTAGAAGAATGTGTAAATATAGTTAAAAAATTATTAGTTTTATTCTATATTAACGATATAAACGTAATAAGAGTTGGTCTTCAAGCTACTGACGATATACAACTTGGAAAAGGTGTTGTCGCAGGGCCATACCATCCTGCATTTAGAGAGTTAGCAGAAGCTGAGATGATAAAAGACTACTTAGACTATATCGTAAAAGAAAATAATATAGAAAAAGAGCTTATAGTAAATACAAATAACAAAAATATTTCTAAAATAGTAGGAAATAAAAAATCAAATAAAATATATATGAAAGAAAAACACAATATAAACCTTAAAACAATGCCTACAGATTTACAAATAGATGAGTTAGTAATATCATCATCAAAAGGCAGCTTTAGTGTAAATATGAATGAAGTTTATGCTAAATTATTAGAGATATATAACCTTTAGTTTTGAAGGGAGATGAAACAGTGCATTTAAAGAGATTAGAATTAAAGGGATTTAAATCCTTTCCAACAAAGACAGAGATAAATTTTAACGAAGGAATAACAGCGATTGTAGGACCAAATGGTAGTGGAAAAAGTAATATATCTGATGCAGTTAGATGGGTTTTAGGAGAGCAAAGTATAAAAAGTCTTAGAGGAGATAAGCTAGAAGACGTTATATTTGCTGGTACAGTAGATAAAAAACCTATGAATTACTGTGAAGTAGCTTTAACTATAGATAATAGCGATCAAAAGTTAAATATCGACTTTAGTGAAGTTACTATAAAGAGAAGGGCCTATAGAAATGGAGAGAGTGGATTCTTTTTAAATGACAAAGCTTGTAGATTAAAAGATATAAAGGAATTACTACTAGATACAGGAATAGGTAAAGATGGATACTCTATTATAGAGCAGGGGAAAGTAGATGAAATATTAAGCAATAACCCAGCTAATAGAAGGAAAGTCTTTGATGAAGCATGCGGTATATCAAAATACAGATATAAAAAAATTGAAGCTGAAAAAAATCTAAAAAATACTAAAGAAAATTTAGAGAGAATAGAAGATATATATATAGAAATTGAAAATAGGATAAAACCTCTTTTCACTCAACAAAAAAAGGCTCTTAAATATTTAGAACTTAGAGAAAGTCTAAAAAAACTAGAAGTAAATAACTATATAAGAGAAATTAAAAAAATAGATTTAGAGTTATCAGAAATAACAAAGCAAAAGACAATACTTGCAAAAGAGTTAAATGAAAAAGAAGAATTAAGAGAAAAAATGGACAAAAATGTAGAACTAGCTAATGAGGAGATAGAAAAACTAGAACAAAATATATCAAAACTTGGCGAATACATAGACTCTATAAAAGATGTAATAAATCAAAATGATTCTCACATCTCTCTTATAAATGAAAGAATAATTAACTCAAAAGTTAATATAGAAAATAATAATAAAACTTTAGAAGAATTTGAACTTAAGTTAAAACAAGACAATGAAAAATTAGCTTCATTACAAAGTAAAAGACAAGTAGATAAAGAAGCTATATCTATATTAGAAAAAGATATTTACGATATAGAACAAAAGACTAGTCAAAAAGAAGCTAAATTAAATGACTTAACTAAAAATTTAGAGAACTTAAAAGATAATATAATAACTTATTTAAATGAAAAAAGAGATTTAAGTAATAGTTTATCTATGTTAGGTGCAAATATTGAAAATATAAATTCTAGAAATGAAGCAATAGAAAATAATATTTTAGATATAAATACTTCATTAGAAGAAAAGAAATCTATTTATATAGAAAAAGAAGAAAAAATAAGTGAGATTAGAAAAGATCTAAAAGATGAAACTATATCTTTAAATAATTTAAAAAATGATTTAGAAAATTATAGACTTAAAAATAAAGATATAGATTTAAAAATACAAAACAACAACTATTCTCACAAAGAATACTCTTCTAAACTACAAATATACATAGACATGGAAAAACACAATGAAGGCTTCAATAGAGGTGTTAAAGAAGTATTAAAAAATAAAAACTTATCCGGTATATGTGGAGCATTAGGACAAGTTATAACTACTGAAGAAGCTTATGAAAAGGCAATAGAAGCTGCCCTAGGAGCTTATATGCAAAATATTATAACTACAGATCAATATGCAGCGAAAAATGCAATAAATTATCTGAAGAAAAATAATATGGGTAGAGTAACTTTTCTTCCTATGAATGTTATAAAATCTAAGAGAATAGATGAAAAAACTATAAATGCAAAGACAAAATATATAAAAGTAGCAAGTGATTTAGTTTCTTTTGATGAAAAATATAGAGATATAATTGAAAGTATATTAGGTAGAACTATAGTAATTGATAATATGGATGAAGGTATAAAGTTTGCAAATGAAACTAACCATAGATTTAAAGTAGTCACTTTAGATGGAGATATATTAAATCCAGGTGGGTCTTTAACAGGAGGAAGTTTAAAAACTACTACAAACATATTATCTAGAAAAAGACTTATAAATGACTTTGAGGAAAAGATACAAAGTATAAAAATAGAAAATGAAAAACATCTAGAAAATAAACAAAGAGTTATTGAATCTATTTCAAATACTAAAAAAGAAATAGAAAAATATGAAATTGATATAAATAATTTAGAAAAAGAAATCGTAAGACAAAATACTAAATTAAAATCAATGGAATATGAAATAGACTCATTAAATCAAAATATTGAAAAGCTTCAAAAAGAAAAAAATGGTCTAAAATCAAATTTAGACTATACATCTAATAAAATAGAAAATATAGAACAAAATATAAAACAAATAGAATTAAAAGAAATTGAAAATAAAAAGCAAATTGAAGAACTTAGCAAAATGCAAGAGTCTCAAAATGAAGATTTCGATAAAGATAAAAAGCAAATTGAAAGTTTAAAATTAGATTTTGTTCAAAAAAGCGAAATATTTAAATCTACAGATGCTGAGATAAATAGAATTAAAGAAGAGGTAGATGATACTAATAAGAAAATTATCGAAAATAAAAATTCTATAGAAAATCTACAAAAAGATATAGAAAGTCTAGGCAATGAAGCTCAAATCCAAAAAAGAGAGAGCGAAAATTTAAATAAAGAACTTTTAAAGAAAAATAAAGAGATGGATAATGCTCAACAAGCTAAAAATAAATTTAAAGAAAATATAAATGATTTAAATAAAAAATTAAAGGCTTTTGAAAGAGAGAGCATGGAGCTTAGACAAAGTGAATTTAAAATAGAATCAAAAATGGAGAGATTATCGGCAAATAAAGAAAGTTATACAACTAGATTATTTGAAGATTATGACTTAAGCTATGTAAAAGCTTTAGAATTTAGAGATGATTCTATTGAAATAAATAAAAAAATACTTGAATCTATAAAAAGAGAAATTGCAAGTCTTGGAAATATAAATATAGATTCTATAAATGAATACAAAGAAACTAAAGAGAGATATGATTTCTATAGCGAGCAAAAAACAGATTTAGAAGAATCTATAAATGCAATAGAAAAAATCATAGAAGAGCTTGAAGTGAATATGAAAGTTCAATTTAAAGAACAATTTACTCAAGTAAACGAAAACTTCAAATACGTATATAAAAGACTATTTGGAGGTGGAGAAGGAGAGCTTACAATATTAGACGAAGATAATATACTTGAAAGTGATATTCAAATAACTGCTAAGCCACCAGGTAAAAAGATGAAAAATCTAAACTTACTATCAGGTGGAGAAAAAGCATTAACAGCTATAAGTATCTTATTTGCAATAATATTAGCTAAACCTACGCCGTTTTGTATCTTAGATGAAATTGAGGCGCCACTAGATGATGCCAATATATTTAGATTTGGAGAGTATTTAAAAGAATTATCAGAAGATACTCAGTTTATAGCAGTAACACATAGAAGAGGTACAATGGAAGCAGCCGATTATATTTATGGTGTTACAATGGAGCAAAAAGCTATATCAAAAGTAATTAGCTTAGACCTTCATGAAGCACATAAAATGACAGATATAGTATAAAATGGAGGAAATAGTATGTTTAAAAAACTTTTTGGTTTTGGGAAAAAGAAAAAAGAAGAAATACAAGAAGAATCAGTAGAAGAAATACAAGTTGAAGAAGATGATAATTCTGAATTAGAAGAAGCTCAAAATGACTCTGATGATTTAAAAGAAGAAATTGAAGAACAAGCAGAAGATATTGAAGTTCAAAGTGCAGATGAAGACGAAATATCTACAGAATATGAAAAACAAGAAGAAATAATTAATGAAAAATCACAAGATGAAGAAAAAGCTGTAGATGTTGTCGCAGAAGAAAAAGAATTAGAAACTTCAGATGAAGAAATTGAAGAAATAAAAGAAGAATTAGCTCAAGAAATAGAAGAATCTGAAGAAGCTCAACAATCTCAAGAAATAGAAGAAGATATAGAACAAGAAGATGAGTTTGTAGAGGAAATTGAAGAAACAGAAACAATAGAAGAAAAGCCTAAAAAAGTAAGTCTGTTTGACAGATTAAAACAAGGTTTAACAAAAGCTAAACAAGGTATAACAGATAGAGTAGATGAAGTATTAAAAGCATACACAAAAGTAGATGAAGAACTTTTAGAAGACTTAGAAGAAGTTTTAATAACTGCTGATGTTGGCGTTAATACTACTATGGATATAATCGAAAAATTAGAAGATGCTATAAGACGTAAGAAGATAACAGATCCACAAGACGTAAGAGAAGAATTAAAATTAATAATAGCAGATATTTTATCTAAAGATGATACTAAGTTAGATGCATCACACAGTCCAACTATAATATTAATGGTAGGGGTAAATGGTGTAGGAAAAACTACAACAATAGGTAAATTAGCTCATAGATATAAGTCAGAAGGTAAAAAAGTATTACTTGCTGCAGGAGATACATTCAGAGCAGCTGCTATAGACCAATTAGAAGTATGGGCAAATAGATGTAATGTAGATATAATAAAACATCAAGAAGGTGCAGACCCAGGAGCTGTAATATTTGATGCTATAAAAGCATCTAAATCAAGAGGGGTAGACGTATTAATCTGTGATACAGCAGGACGTCTTCACAATAAATCAAACTTAATGAATGAATTAGGCAAAGTATTTAAAATAGTAGATAGAGAATATCCAGAAGCTAAAAAAGAAGTTTTACTAGTAGTTGATGCGACTACTGGACAAAATGCAGTATCACAAGCTAAAAGCTTTAAAGAAGTATGTGATATAACAGGATTAGTTCTGACAAAACTAGACGGAACAGCAAAAGGTGGAGTTGTTTTAGCTGTTAAATCAGAAGTAGATGTACCTGTTAAATTGATAGGTGTAGGGGAACAAATGGAAGATTTACAAGATTTTGACTCTAAATCGTTTGTAGATGCTCTATTCGGTTAAACTTAGCATAAAATAAATGTTGACAAGAGTATTTATTTGATATAAAATACAATGTGTAAAGTAAAGAACCTTTACAGTAAGGTCTTGGAAGTGATTGTTATGAACATAGAAAAAATGGTTGAGATTGGATTGTTGTTTGAGCAATACAAAGAGCTATTGACTGACAAACAACGAGAAATGGTATCTCTTTACTATGAAGAAGATTATTCATTAGGAGAGATAAGTGAAAACTTAGGTGTATCACGACAAGGAGTTTACGACACATTGAAGCGTTCAGAGAAAATACTTAGAGAATACGAAAGTAAACTACATTTAGTAGCTAAGTTAAAAGACCAAGAAAAATTCCTTAAATCTATTAGGGAGAAAATTATTGACATAAAAGAAGATTTATTGCACAATAGAGATTGTGCTGATTTAATCCCTAAGCTAGAAAATATAGAAGAAATATGTAGGGAGTTGTTAAAATGATATTTGAAGGTTTATCTGATAAATTGCAAGGTGCCTTTAGTAAGTTAAAATCAAAAGGAAAACTTACTGAAAAAGATGTAAAGGCTGCTATGAGAGAAGTAAAACTTGCATTACTTGAAGCCGATGTAAACTTTAAAGTCGTAAAAGATTTTGTAAAAAAAGTGCAAGAAAGATGTGTTGGACAAGAAGTTATGGAAAGTTTAACTCCAGCACAACATGTTATAAAGATAGTAAATGAAGAACTTACTGCTTTAATGGGAGATGTTCAAAGTAAAATAACAATATCTTCAAAACCACCAACAATAATCATGATGGTAGGTTTACAAGGGGCAGGTAAGACGACAACATCAGGAAAGCTTGGCGGATATTTCAAGAAACAAGGAAAGAAACCATTACTTGTAGCTTGTGACGTTTATAGACCAGCAGCGATAAAACAATTAGAAGTTGTAGGTTCAAGCTTAGGCATAGAAGTATTTAACATGGGCGATAAAGAAAACCCAGTTAATATAGCAAAAGCAGGACTTAGTCATGCTATGAAAAACAACAACGATTTAGTTATAATAGATACAGCAGGTAGACTTCATATAGATGAAGAATTAATGGATGAATTAAAATCTATTAAATCAGAAGTCAAACCACATGAAATACTTTTAGTAGTCGACTCAATGACAGGTCAAGATGCAGTTAACGTAGCTGAAAGTTTTGATAATGCTTTAGGTATAGATGGAGTTGTACTTACTAAACTAGATGGTGACACTAGAGGTGGGGCAGCACTTTCGATAAGAGCTGTAACACAAAAACCTATAAAATTCATAGGTATGGGTGAAAAATTAGATGATTTAGAACCTTTCCATCCAGACAGAATGGCTTCTAGAATTTTAGGAATGGGTGATGTCTTAAGTTTAATTGAAAAAGCTCAAGAAACTATGGACATGGAAAAAGCAAAAGCACTAGGTGCTAAGCTTAAAAAACAAGAATTTGATTTTGAAGATTTCTTAGATCAAATGGAACAAATCCAAAAGATGGGGTCTATGGACAAGATTCTTGGAATGATTCCAGGAATGGGAGATATAAAAAATCAATTAGGCGACGTAGATATGAATGGCAAAGAAATGAACAGAGTAAAAGCCATAATACAATCTATGACGATTGAAGAAAGAAGAAATCCACAAATACTTAATGCATCTAGAAAAAGAAGAATAGCAAAAGGTAGTGGAACAAGTGTACAAGAAGTAAATAAACTAATAAAACAATTAAATGAAATGAAAAAAATGATGAAGATGTTTACTTCTAATAGTAAAGGTATGAAGAAAAGAGGCGGTTTTCCCGGACTTCCTTTCTTTAAATAAATAAATTAAAAACTAAAATAGAAAAAAATTTCGGAGGTGGCCAAATGGCAGTTAAAATAAGATTAAAAAGAATGGGTTCAAATAAAAAACCTTTCTACAGAATAGTGGTAGCAGATTCAAGAGCTCCAAGAGATGGTAGATTCATAGAAGAAATAGGATACTACAATCCAGTTTCTGAACCAAAACAAATAAAAATAAACGATGAAAAAGCTAAAAAATGGTTAGGTGTTGGTGCACAACCTACTGAAACTGTTAAAAAATTATTACAAAGCCAAGAAATAATAGCAAAATAAGAAACGTAACTTATTTTATTGAAACATTTTAGGAGATGGAAAATATGAAAGAGCTAGTTATCGATATAGTTAAGGCTCTAGTTGATAATCCTGATGAGGTGACAGTTGAGGAAACAAGAAAAAAAGGTGAAATAATCCTTAAACTTTCAGTTTCTCAAGAAGATATGGGCAAGGTTATAGGAAAACAAGGGAGAATAGCTAAAGCTATTAGAACTGTATTAAAATCTGCTGGAAATAAAGAGCACCTTAAGGTTTCTCTTGAGATAGTATAAAAAGGATTAGGTATATGCCTAATCCTTTTTGTATATACTAAAAATGTAAAAAGAGGTGACAAAATGACTGAAAAATTAACTGTCTTTAGAATAGGACAAATAGTAAATACACAAGGTTTAAAGGGTGAAGTTCGTGTTTACCCATATACTGACGATATAAACCGTTTTGATGAATTAGAGTATTTTTATATAGATAAAAATTTAAATAATAAATACGAAGTTGAAAGAGTTAGATACAAAGGTAACATGGTCATAATGAAAATAAAAGATATCGACTCTATAGAATTAGCGGAAAAATTAAAAACTAAAAATATGTATATCGGAAGAGAACAAGGTAGAGAATTAGAAGAGGGTGAATTTTTCGTATCTGATTTAATTGGATTAGATGTTTTCACTGTGGACGGAGAAAAAGTAGGTGTTCTTAAAGATGTATTGCAACATGCTATAAATGATGTATATGTAGTTTCATCTGGAGAAAAAGAATACTTAATACCATCAATTGAAAAATTCGTACCAACTATTGATTTAGATCAAAATAAAATGATAATAGATCCTATAAAAGGAATGCTTGATTAGGTGGCAAGATGAGATTTCATATAATGACACTTTTTCCAGAGATATTTAATTCATACTTTGGAGAAAGTATAATGAAAAGAGCTATAGAAAAGGGAATTATTGAAGTGTTTGTATACAATATAAGAGATTTCTCTACTAACAAACATAAAAAAGTAGATGATTATCCTTTTGGAGGTGGGGCAGGTATGCTTATGACTCCTCAACCTATTTATGATACATATAAGCACATAGTAGATACTCATAATATAGAAAATCCAAGAGTTATATACTTAACTCCTAAAGGAAAAACATTGAGACAAGGTATTGTAAAAGGATTCTCAAAAGAAGAAGACATTATACTGCTTTGTGGACATTATGAAGGTATAGACCAAAGAATAATAGATTTAATAGTTACAGACGAAATATCAATAGGAGATTATGTACTTACTGGAGGAGAATTGCCAGCTCTTATACTTGTAGATGCTATAGCTAGGCTTATTCCAGGAGTATTAAATCAAAATGAGTCATTTGAAGATGAATCATTCGAAAATGACCTGCTTGAATATCCACACTATACTAGACCGAGAGAATTTATGGGACTAAGTGTACCAGATGTATTATTATCTGGAAACCATCAAAAAATAGAGGCGTGGAGAAAAGAACAATCTATTGAAATTACCAAAAAAAGAAGAAAAGATTTATATAAAAAGTATTGTAAGAAATAATTTTTTATAGTATAATATGAAAAGTCGAGACTACGGGCATTCCTCTGTTACACTGGTCAGTAATTAAGAATGTCTATGAATACTAGGAGGAAAAAAATGAACGAATTAATAAAATCATTAGAACAAGAACAATTAAAAAACGAAGTTCCTAACTTTGGACCTGGGGACACTGTAAAAGTACACGTTAGAATAGTAGAAGGAAAAAGAGAAAGAGTACAAGTATTTGAAGGTGTTGTAATAAAAAGACAAGGTGGAGGAAACAGAGAAACTTTCACTGTTAGAAAAATATCTTTCAACGTAGGTGTAGAAAGAACATTCCCAGTTCATTCACCAAAAATAGAAAAAATAGAAGTTACTAGAAAAGGTAAAGTAAGAAGAGCTAAAATCAATTACTTAAGAACTAGAACTGGTAAAGCTGCTAAAGTTAAAGAAGCTAGAACTAAAAGATAATAAATCTTTATTAAAATAAAAGGAAATCTCGAAAGAGCTTTCCTTTTTGTCTTATATGGAGAAATAAACTAATAAATACATAAATTATTAGAGATAATATAAATAAAAATATACATCTTTAAAAATGTTAAAATAAAGAGAGTTTTATAAAATATAACTAATAAAAAGGAAGTGAGAACATGACAAGAGATTACGAAGAATATTTAAAAGATGATAATCTACATATAAACTGGTATCCAGGACATATGAAAAAAACTAAAGAAATGGTACAAAATAACTTAAAGCTTGTAGACGTTGTTATAGAGCTTTTAGATGCTAGAATACCACTTAGTAGTAAAAACCCTGAGATAGATAAATTAGCACAAAATAAACCTAGAGTAGTAGTTTTAAATAAAAGTGATTTATCTGACAAAGCTAAATTAAATAAATGGATAAGCTACTATCAAAGTAAAGGTATAAAAGCTATACCAGTAGACACTCTAAAAGGTAACGGAGTAAATAAAATTGTAGAAGAATGTAAAAATGCTACAAAAGAAAAAATGGATGCATTAAAAGAAAAGGGAAGAAAAGAAAGAGCGATAAGAGTTATGATCGTTGGTGTTCCAAATGTAGGGAAATCTTCTCTTATAAATAAATTAACAGGAAGAAAAAGTACTCAAACAGGAGATAGACCAGGTGTAACAAAAGGTAAACAATGGGTTAGACTTAAAGGAAACTTAGAGTTATTAGATACACCAGGTATATTATGGCCTAAATTTGAAGATCAAAAAATAGCTTTAAATTTAGCATTTACAAGAGCTATAAAAGACGAAATACTAGATATAGATACTTTAGGACTAAAATTCATAGAAAAAATGTCTGAGATAGAGCCAGAGAAGTTAAAAGCTAGATATAAATTAGATTCTCTAGGTGAAGAACCACTAGAAACTATGGAGATGATAGGAAGAAAAAGAGGATTCATCTTAGGAAGAAATGAATTAGACTATACAAGAATAGCAAAAACAGTTCTAAATGAGTTTAGAGAAGGTAAATTAGGTCAAATAACTCTAGAAGTGCCTGAAGATATAGAAGAAGCATAAATTAATTGATTAAATATATAAAGCTGGTCTTGAATACTTAAACTTAAATATTCAAGACCAGCTTTTTTATATATTATAGAAAAGAAAAAGTAATAATACTATGCTTTAAAAAAGTAATTCTTATGATATTTTAAAGCTGTATTATGATAATTATATGTATTTAGATGTATAAAAATAAAATAAAAATTACTCTGAATTGTCTGTATAATTTAAATTTTAAATATATTTAAATTATATTGACTATTAAAGCTAATGTATGTATAATAGAGTAATCAGTAAGACAACAATATTAGGAGGAATAATTATGAATACAAAAAATAAAGACATAATTGTAACTGGTTTTGCCCTGTTCGCTATGTTCTTCGGAGCAGGAAACTTAATATTCCCGCCTTACTTAGGGGTTATAACAGGAGATAAATTCTTAATAGGATTTTTAGGGTTTATACTAGCTGACGTAGGTTTATCACTACTTGCTATATTAGCATCAGCTAAATCTGATGGAGATACGGGAAGAGTATTTGGTAGAGCGGGTAAATTATTTGCGATAATTTTAGGTTCTGCTATAATGATATGCTTAGGGCCACTTCTTGCAATACCAAGAACAGCTGCTACAACTTTTGAAATGGGGATAATACCACTTATACCGGGATTCAATGCAGTATTATTTTCGACAATATTCTTTGCTATAACATTGGCTTTAACAATAAAGCCATCTAAAGTGGTAGATATAATTGGTTCGTATTTAACACCAGCATTATTAGTTTGCTTATTAGCTTTAATAGTAATTGGTATAATAAATCCAATAGGAAATTTAAATGATGCTGCCATAGAAAATGTATTTAGTGAAGGAATATTACAAGGATACCAAACGTTAGATGCATTAGGAGCGATATGTTTATCGGCTGTATTAATAAAAAGTTTAGTACAAAAAGGATATAAAAAAGAAAAAGATAGAGTTAATATTTTATTAAAAGCAGGATTTATAGCTGCGTTAGGTCTAGCGCTTGTATACGGAGGTCTTACTTATCTTGGAGCGACAGTATCAACTCAATATGGAGTAGATGTATCGCAATCAGCATTAATAGTTGCTATAACAGTTGCTTTACTTGGTACTCCAGGAAAAGTAGTTTTATCTTTAATAGTAACGCTAGCATGTTTAACTACAGCTATTGGTTTAACATCTGCTACAGCAGAGTATTTTTCAGGCTTAACTAAAAATAAATTAAAATATGAACATATAGTAATAACTGTATGCTTATTAAGTTTAGTAATATCAACTTTAGGAGTTGGAACTATAATAAAAATATCTGCTCCAATACTTAGTTTAATATATCCAGCAACAATAGTATTAATAGTAGTAACTATATTTAATAAATACTTTAAAAATGATAATGTAGTTAAAGGTGCTACTTACGTTGCGCTATTAATGGGTATACTTATGGCAGGTAATGATTTAGGTATGAACTTTGACTTTATAAATTTATTACCTTTTGCAAACTTAGGTTTCTGTTGGGTAGTGCCAGCAATAATAGGTGGACTTATAGGATTCTTTATAAAATCATCTAAAAAAGTTCAAGATAAAGATTCAGAAGAAATTGCAGTTTAATATATAAAAATATATAAACTATTTATATAAATCGCCGAGGAATTTAATGTATATTGAGTTCCTTGGCGATTTTTTGTATTATACTAAGTATAATAAAATAATAATTAATTAAAAATTACATAATAACTATAAAAATATTAATATATAAAAAAAGAGGTGTATTATGAAAAATAAAAGTGTAAAAGAAATAAAAGAGATAGTAGATAATTTAAATGAAGATCAATATGTAGAATATATACAATTATTGAATCAAGATGATAGAAAATCAGTTCAGAATATAGCTAAGAGCTTAGGTAAAAAATTAGAAAAAATAAAAAAAGAAGAAGAGAGACTTGAGTTTATAAATACATTTGAAAATGAAGGATATGCAAATGGATATTTATATATAGGAGGAGTTGATGAAGCTGGAAGAGGGCCTTTAGCAGGACCAGTAGTAGCCAGTGTAGTAGTATTTGAAAAAGGAACAAAAATTCCGTACATAAATGACTCTAAAAAGCTTTCTGAAGCAAAAAGGGATGAATTATTCGACATAATAAAAGAACAGGCATTAGATTATGGAATAGGCATTGTAGAAAATGATGAAATAGATGAATATAATATCTTAAATGCTACATATATGGCTATGAATAAAGCGATAAATGCATTAAGTAAAAAGCCAGATTATTTACTTTTAGATGCAGTTACAATACCTGATTTAGATATAAAACAATTCCCGATAATAAAAGGGGATTCTAAATCAATATCTATAGCAGGCGCTAGTATACTTGCCAAAGTTACAAGAGATAGACTTATGTATAAATATGATGAAATATATCCACAATACGGATTTAAACATCATAAAGGATATGGAACAAAAGAGCATTATGAGGCTATTGAAAAATATGGTATAACTCCTATTCATAGAAAGAGTTTCTTAAAGAATGTGTTATAATTACTATGAGAATTAGAAGATAAATTAACTAAAAATTTAAAAATACTATTTGGGAGGATTAAATATGGATTACAAAAGTGTCTTAAAGAGTGCAAGAGAAAACTTAAATGGAAGTTGTAAAGTATGTAAAGTATGTAATGGTATAGCATGTTCAGGTGAGGTCCCAGGAATGGGTGGAAAAGGAACAGGTGTAGCATTTACTGAAAATATAAAAAGTCTAGAAAAAGTCAAAATAAATATGAGGGTTTTACACAATGTTAAAAATCCAGATACATCAGTAGAAATGTTTGGCAAAAAAATGAAAGCTCCTATATTTGCAGCTCCAGTATCAGGAACTACTTTAAATATGGGTGGAAAATATACTGAAAAAGAATATATATCATGGGTAATAGAAGGATGTTTAAAAGCTGGAATATATCCAATGGTAGGAGATACTGCAATAGAAACTTTCTTGACTGATAATTTAGAAGTATTAAAAGAAAAAAATGCAGATGGTATAGCATTTATAAAACCATGGGAAAATGATGCTATAATTTCAAAAATGAAATTAGCAGAAGATGCAGGTGTATTTGCGCTTGGTGTAGATGTAGATGCATGTGGATTAGTTACTTTATCACTTCACGGTAAAAATGTAGAACCAAAAACTTTAGATAAAATAAAAGAATTAAAAAAAGCTACAAAACTACCTTTTATACTAAAAGGACTTATGACAGTAGATGAAGCTATATTAGCGGCAGAAGCTGGTGTAGATGCAATAGTTGTATCTAATCATGGTGGTAGAGTACTAGACTGTACTCCAGGAGCAGCTGATGTACTTCCTGCCATAGCAAAAGCTGTAAAAGGGAAAACTATAATACTTGCTGACGGTGGAGTTAGAACAGGTGTTGATGTATTAAAATTAATAGCTTTAGGAGCAGATGGTGTATTAATCGGTAGACCATTTGTAACAGCATCTTTTGGTGGCGGTACTGAAGGTGTAGAGATTTATGTAAATAAAATAATATCAGAGCTTGAGGCGACTATGAGACTTACTGGATGTGCTACTATAGCTGATATAGATGAAAGAGTAATATTTAGTAAATAAAAATTAAAAAATATCAATATATGTAAAAAGAGGCGTTATTTAGCCTCTTTTTTAAATAATATTAAAAATAAAACAATATCAATTTAAGTAATATGATAATATAAATAATATATAGGGATTAATCTATATTTTGGCAATTCTATAAAAAGCGGGTGAAAAGGGTGAGAATGGAGAGAATATTAGACTTAGAGCTTTTGAAAATAAAAGATAGTATTGAAGATTATACTTATTTTGGAGGAAATCAAGAGTGGTTTGAAACAAAATGGAGAAGAATGTCAGGATGTGGTCCTACAACTGCTTCAACGATTATTATGTATGAGGATATAAAAAATAATATAGACAAATTTCAACATTATAGTAAATCAGAATTTTTAGTATTAATGAATGATGTTTGGGAGTTTATAACACCTCAGATTGGAAGAGGAGTAAATACAATTGAATTATTTTTAGAAGGATTTGAAAAATATATAAACTCGAGACAACATAAAAATATAAAATCCAATTTTTTAAAAATACCGAAAAAAGTTGAGGAAAGACCTTCAAATAAAGAAGTATTTAAATTTTTAGATGAAGCATTAGAAAAAGGCCATCCAATCGCATTTTTAAATTTAGACAATGGCAAAGAAAAAAACTTAGATGCATGGCATTGGGTTACGGTAGTAGGTGTTTTATATTGCGACTTGGATGATAAATTAGAAATTACAATTTGTGATGAAGGAATATTAAAAAAAATAAATCTAAGTTTATGGATTGAAACTACTAAAAATGAAGGTGGATTTGTTTATTTTGAATAAATTTATTATTTAAAACTTATTATCATAAGCAATAGATAAAGTCGGTGGATAAATAAGTGAAGTGAATTTTGTAGAAATTAAAAAAGCTAAGTAGAATATGAATCTACCTAGCTTTTATTTAGTTTATTTAATTTTCAAATGGACTCTTTACAATGCTTATTTTATCATCTGTTTTTATAAGTTCAGATGTATTTTTATAAGATTGTTTTAGATAACTTTGATCTATATATGTTGTTTTTTCTAATATATTATCGGCAACAGGTATTATTTCATAAACGCTTTTGCCACCAGATTCGTATTTATTTACCCAAGTTGGTATACAAGTAACTTTTTTAACTTTAGCTTCATTATTACCTTGTTTTTCGATATTTATATCTACCATAAGACCATCTTCTGTATACATGCTTATATATTCTCTTCTTTGGTTAGATATATAATTTCCTAGAGAATAAATAACAAGTGTTTCATTTTTACCATCAGTTGATTTTATTGTCTCTACAGGTTCTACAACATGAGGATGAGATCCTATTATAATATCTACTCCAGCATCACATAATTTTTGAGCTAATTTCTTTTGAAAATCATTAGGCGTTCTGCTATATTCATCTCCCCAGTGAATTATAACTATTTGCATATCTGTATCATCTTGATATTTTTTAACAGTAGAATAAATTGTATCAAATGCCTTATTTACATCAGAAGTATCAAATACATTCATTAAATCAGTTTTATCACTAGAAACTTTTATACCATTTAAATATTTTGTTCCATTTTTAATTTCTCCATAAGTATAAGATGTAATACCAAGTTTTATATTGTTTACATTTTCTATTATGTAATCATCATCTGATGTTTTTTGACGAGTACCTACAGTATCGAATCCTTTTGATTTTAATGTAGATAAAGTACGTTCAACACCTAAGCTAGACATATCAAAACTATGATTATTGATAGTTGATAATAAGTCAAATCCAGTATCTTTTAATGCATCTGCAAGTGAATCTGGCGTATTAAATGTTGGATAAGAACTGTAATTATATACATCATTACCAGCAAGTGTAGTTTCTAAGTTAGCTATTGCTAAATCTGCTTTTTGGACATATTCTTTTACGTATTTATAATTATTTTCAAAAGAATATTGTTTTGTGCTCGGATTATATTGTGCATCAAGTTGAGGTGAATGAGCCATTACATCACCACATGCAATTAGAGATGCGCTGTAAGTTTCATTATTTTGTGATTGAGTTAATTCAGTAGTTTTATTTACTTTAGCAACATTATCCCCTTTATTAAATGATTTAACTCCAGCAACAATAGCAACTAAAAATACTACTAAAGCTGCTAATACAATTGTTAGATTTTTACGATTAATTTTTGATTTTTTTTTCTTTTTGTTTCTGTTACTTCCCATTTTTACCCTCCAATAGAAATGTTTATAATATTTATCGTATAATTATTTGTAAAATTTTTCAATTAAAACTTGTAAAAGTGTATATATTGTAACCTTTATGACTAAAATACAAAAAAGATTTTGGGTGGTATATATGGAAATTTATAAAATGATTAAAAATTTAGATAATGTTAAAAAAGGTAAAATAGGGGAAAATATAGCAAAAAAATATTTAATATCACTAGGAATGACTATAATCTGTAGCAATTATAGAACTAAATTTGGTGAAATTGATATTATCGCAAAATTAGAAAACAAAATAATATTTGTGGAAGTAAAGTCTAGAATGTCTAAAGATTATGGACTTGCATGTGAAGCAGTTGATTATAAAAAGGCATCAAAAATAACTTCTGTTGCAAAATATTATATTTCCACAAATAATTTAAAAAACTATGAAATAAGATTTGATGTGATTGAGATTTATTTTATTGAAGAAAAAATAAATCATATAGAAAATGCATTTTAAGAAAGGATAGTTATGTTAAGTATAGTGAATTCATGTAATCTAATTGGAATAGATGGCTTTATTGTAAATGTAGAAGTCGACATTACTAGAGGGATGCCTTGTTTTAATATAGTAGGCTTAGCTAGTATTGAAATAAAAGAAGCAAAAGAACGAGTAAAATCAGCAATTATAAATAGCGACTTTGAATTTCCAACAAAGAGAATAGTGGTAAATTTATCACCAGCAGATATAAAAAAAGAAGGGTCTTTATTAGATTTACCTATATCTATTGGACTTCTTATAAATTATATAAAAAGAGAAAAATCATATTTTGACGAGACAATATTTGTAGGTGAATTATCTTTAGATGGAACATTAAAAAAAGTCAGAGGTATTTTGCCTATAGTTTTGAGTGCAAAACAAAATGGATATAAAAGAATATTTATTCCATATGATAATTTAAAAGAAAGTTCATATGTAGATGGTATAGAGATAATACCAATAAAAAATCTGAAAGAATGTATATCATATATAAATAGTAGAGAAAAATTTGATTTAACTTCTATATTAAAAATTTATGATATCGATACAGAAAATGAAAGCTATGAAGAAGATTTTTCTGATGTAAGAGGTAATTATTTTGTAAAAAGGGGGCTTGAAATTGCAGCAGCGGGAAATCATAATGTTATCTTAATGGGACCACCAGGGTGTGGCAAAACAATGATGGCGAGAAGAATAAGAACTATAATGCCGGATTTAGATAAAGATGAAATGATGGAAATAAGCAAAATATACAGTATAGCGGGACTTATAAATAACGATATAGGAATTATAAATAAAAGACCATTTAGAGCTCCACATCACAGTGCAACAAATATTTCGCTGCTTGGAGGAGGGGCAAAAGCTACCCCAGGGGAAATAGTATTAGCTCATAGGGGTGTATTGTTTTTAGATGAATTAGCTGAATTTAATAGAAAAACTTTAGACATGCTAAGGCAACCGATAGAAGACGGAACAATAAGTATATCTAGATTAAAGTTTCACATTAAATATCCATGCAATACCTTGATTGTAGCAGCTATGAATCCTTGTCCATGTGGGTATTTTATGTCTAACACAGAATGTAAATGTAGTGCTAGTGAAATAATGAGATATAAAAATAAAATATCAGGACCACTATTAGATAGATTTGATATATTTTTAGATGTAGATCGAATTGAAATAGGAGAATTTAATGAAAATAATCTAAATGAGACATCTGAAACAATAAAAAATAGAGTACAAAAAGCTAAAGATATACAAATAGAGCGTTTTAAAAATAGCAATATAAAAAACAATGATGAAATAAGCTCATATCAAATTAACAACTACTGCAAGTTAAATAAAGAAGGTAAAAATACAGCAAATAAAATATTTAATAAATATAAATTGAGCAATAGGAGTTATACAAAATTACTTAAAACTGCTAGAACAATAGCAGACTTAGAAGTATGTGAAGAAATACAAAAAAATCATATATTAGAAGCTTTTTCATATAGAAAAGGATATTATAAATATTTTAAATGAGGTGATAATATGGAAGAGAGGGAAATGTATTTATTCTTAAGTTCGATATATAGAATTACCCAAGAAGACATAATTTCTTTAAAAAATGAATTTGAAAAATTAATAAATTTAATGTATTTAGAAAAAGATAAGATTTTGAAAAATAAAAAAATAAATTTAAAATTATCACGAAATATAGTAAAATATAGAAGTCCTGAAAGAATAGAAAAAATAAAAGCGGTTTTACAACAACAGCAAATACATTACATATGTATTGAAGATGATGATTATCCAGAGAGATTAAAACATATTTCTAAGCCACCGCCTATATTATTTTATAAAGGGGATATTTCTTTTTTACAAGGGGGAAACGTTATATCAGTTATTGGATCTAGGACTCCGACTAAATACGGTCTTAAATATGTAAGAAAATTTACAAAAGAATTATCTGATTGTGGTATGCATGTTGTAAGTGGACTTGCTATAGGGATAGACTGTGAATCTCATCTTGCATGTATGGAAGGTAAATATGGAAAAACAGCTGCGATATTGGGAAGTCCTCTTGATAATATAAGGCCTGCCGTAAATTTAAAAACAGCAAATAAGATTTTAGAAAATGGTGGAGCAATAATATCAGAGTTTTTTTTAGGCACAGATGTAACTCCATTAAATTTTATTATGAGAAATAGAATTATAAGCGGTATAAGTGAAGCTACTTTTATAATAGAAGCTGCTGAAAAGAGTGGCGCTTTATCAACTGCTAGATACTCAAATAATGAAGGAAGGGAAGTATTTGTAATACCTGGAAGAATAGATGACCCTAAAAGTAGAGGTTGTTTAGATTTACTTTTTGAAGGTGCATTAATAGTAAGAGAGTTAAAGGATATAACACAACATCGCGTATATTATGACCATATGAAAAAATTTTGTACTTTAAATAATTGCAAAGATAGTATAGAATATGATATTAAGAGTTTAAATTATGAAAAACAGGAAATTTTAAACTCAATACGACAAAATGGTAATATAAAAATAGATGATATTTGTGATTATACTGGAATTGATATAAAAACAATAAACTCAAATATAAATGAACTATTAATAGATGACTATATTATTGAAATGGAAAATAAGACTTATGGATTTAATGTTTAACATAAAAAGTGGGGGTGTAAAAACATGGCGAAAGCATTAGTAATTGTCGAATCGCCAGCTAAGGCTAAAACAATAGAAAAGTTTTTGGGAAAAAGTCACTACACAGTTAAGGCTTCAGTAGGACATGTAAGAGACCTACCAAAGAGCCAACTAGGTGTTGATATAGAAAATAATTTTGAACCAAAATATATAAATATAAGAGGTAAGGGTGATGTGATTAAAGAGCTAAAAAAGGAAGCTAAAAAAGCTAAAAAAGTTTATCTAGCTACCGACCCTGATAGAGAAGGGGAAGCTATATCATGGCACTTATCTTATATTTTAAATATAGATGAAGATGAAAAATGTAGGATAGAATTTAATGAAATAACAAAAGGCGCTATTAAAAATGCAATAAAAAATCCTAGAAATATAGACTTAAACTTAGTAGATGCACAACAAGCGAGAAGGGTTTTAGATAGATTACTAGGATATCAAATAAGTCCTATATTATGGCAAAAGGTGAGAAAAGGTTTAAGTGCAGGTAGAGTTCAATCTGTCACAACTAAATTAATATGTGAAAGAGAAGAAGAAATTAAATCTTTTATACCTAAAGAATATTGGACTATAGAATTAGTTGTCTTAAATAAAGACGGAGAAGAATTTACATTAAAATTCTATGGAGAAGACGGCAAGAAAATAGATTTAGAAAATGAAGCTCAAGTAAATAAAATATTAGATATTATAAACAACGCAGAATTGACTGTAAGCAAAATAGAATCTAAAAGTCGTAGAAAATCAGCTCCAAAGCCATTTACAACAAGTGTGCTTCAACAAGATGCTGCAAATAAACTAAACTTTACGACTAAAAAGACTATGATGGTTGCCCAAGAACTTTATGAAGGTATAGATATAAAGGGAGAAGGCACAGTAGGTCTTATATCTTATATAAGAACAGACTCTAAGAGAATATCTGAAGAAGCGAGAGAAAAAGCAAAAGATTATATAGTAGATTCAATAGGTCAAAACTACTACAAAGACCACACAAAAGACAGTAAAGGCAAAAAAGAAAAGAAAGTTCAAGATGCCCATGAGGCTATAAGACCTACTTCTGTAGAGAGAACTCCAGATAGTATCAAAGATTCTTTAAGCAAAGATCAATATAAATTATACAATTTAATTTGGAGAAGATTTGTTGCAAGTCAAATGGAAGATTCTATATTTGATGTATTAAATGTAGAATGTAATATTGAAAATCTAGTATTTAAAGCTACTGGGTCTAAACTTAAATTTGACGGATATACGAAAATTTATAATTTTACAGATAGAGAAGATAAAATACTTCCAAGTTTAAGTGAAGGAGAGAGTTTAAAAATACAAAAACAAGACCCTCAACAACACTTTACATCTCCTCCACCAAGATATACTGAAGCTAGTTTAGTAAAAACTTTAGAGGAGCTTGGAATAGGAAGACCAAGTACTTATGCACCTACAATAACAACTATACTAAATAGAGAATATGTTGAAAAGGAAGGTACAAGTTTACTTCCAACAGAGTTAGGTATAATAGTGACAAAAATACTAGATGAGAATTTCCACAAATTTATGGAAGTTGACTTTACAGCTGATATGGAATCACAGTTAGACCAAATTGAAGAAGGCAATGCTGAGTGGAAACACGTAGTTGAGGAATTTTATTCACCACTAGAAGAAGCGATTAAAACAGCCTTAGAAAATATAGAAAAAGTAAATATGGATGAAGAAACTGACGAGATTTGTGAACTTTGTGGCTCAAATATGGTAATAAAATACGGTAGATTTGGAAAGTTTATGGCTTGCAAAAATTATCCTGAATGTAAAAATACAAAACCTATAGTAAATAAAATAGGTGTTAAATGTCCAAAATGTAAAGAAGGGGACATTATAATGAGAAAAAGTAAAAAGAAAAAGGTATTTTACGGATGTTCAAACTATCCTGAGTGTGATTTTGTAGCTTGGAACAAACCTGTAGAAGAACCTTGTGAAGAATGTGGATCTTATATGTATGAGAAATACTCTAAATCTGGTACTAAAATAGTATGTTCAAATAAGGATTGTAAACATGAACGTATTGTTAAAGAAGAATAGAGGTATTATCAAACAATCATATTGCTAAAATGAGTGAAAATTTGAAATATTTAATTATATTATTGAATTGATTACAGAAATATGTTAAGATTACATTGTATAAATGTTATTATGAACATTATTATATTTTGATTTATATTTAGATTGACTTAAATTAAGGAGAGGATTAAATGGCAAGCGAAGTACTACAAAAAACGAGAAGAATTAATAAAACTCTACAAACTAGCAGCGGAAGCAAAGTATCTTTTGACAGATTAGCAGAAACATTAGGCGAAGTTTTAGATGCCAATGTTTATGTTTTAAATACAAAGGGGAAAGTATTAGGATTACATTTAACAGATATACAAGATAGTTCAGTTGTAATAGATGAAGATACTAAACAAAAAAGATTCCCGACTGAATACAACGAAAGCTTACTTAAAATATCAGAAACACTAGATAACTTAACTGGAGAAAAATTAGTTCAATTATTCCCAGATGAACATAGTAGAAGTGAAAAATATCTTACAATAGTTCCTATACTTGGAAGTGGACAAAGATTAGGATCACTAGTATTATCTAGATATGACAAAGTGTTTAACGATGATGACTTAGTTATATCAGAATACAGTGCTACTGTAATAGGTATGGAAATATTAAAATCTTTAAGTGAAGAATTAGAAGTTGAAATGCGTAAAAAAGCTGTAGTTCAAATGGCAATAGGTACGCTTTCTTACTCTGAACTTGAAGCTGTAGAGCATATATTTAATGAATTAAACGGAAATGAAGGTCTATTAGTAGCTAGTAAAATAGCTGATAGAGTTGGAATAACAAGATCAGTAATAGTAAATGCTTTAAGAAAATTCGAGAGTGCAGGTGTTATAGAATCTAGATCATTAGGTATGAAGGGAACTCATATAAAAATACTTAACGATAAATTAATACCTGAATTAAAAAAAGTAAGAAATAATTATTAATTAAAAATTAATTTTAGAAATCCTTCTTTATATAAAGAAGGATTTTTTGATATAAAAAATTTATACTATTTAGTAGATAAGGAGGCAACATGCAACCTTTAGCAGATAAATTAAGACCAGAGACTATAGAAGATATGGTAGGACAATCTCATATTATTGGAAAGGGAAAGATAATAAATAGATTAATTGAAAATAAAACTATTCCAAATATGATTTTATATGGACCACCAGGAACAGGAAAGACGACATTGGCAAATATAATAGCTAATGTTACAGGTAAAAAATATATAAAATTAAATGCAGTAAATTGTGGTGTAAAAGAAATAAAAGAAGCTATAGATAATAGTAAAAGAGATTTATTTTCATATAACGGCATTATATTAATGCTAGATGAGATACAAGCACTAAATAAAAAACAACAGCAGGCATTGTTGGAGGTAATTGAAGAAGGTTCTGTTACTTTAATTGCTAGCACAGCAGACAATCCTTATTTTGTTGTCTATAAAGCTATACTAAGTCGAAGTACTATATTTGAATTTAAGCCTATACAAAAACAAGATATATACTTAGGTTTAAAGAGAGCTGTAAATAGATTAAAACCAATGTATACATATGAAAATATAAATGTAGAAGATGAAGCTCTTAGATATATAGCAGAGACTTGTAATGGCGATATGAGAAGTGCATTAAATAAATTAGAGTTAGTTTTTAATATTGGAATTGATGTAGGGACAAATAGCGTGAATATAACATTAGAAGATACTATAAATTGTTCTAGTGTCAAAATATTAAACTATGATAATAAAGGTGACGATAGCTACTCTGTATTATCAGCTTTTCATAAATCTCTCAGAGGTTCTGATGAAAATGCGGCACTACATTATTTAGCTAGACTTATAAAGTCACAAGATATCCAATCTATAATTAGAAGGTTGTTGTGTGTTGCAAGTGAAGATGTAGGTTTAGCTGTGCCACAAGCTATAACAATAACTAATGCATGTGTTGAAGCTGCACTAAAACTAGGATTTCCAGAGGCAAGATTGCCATTAGCACAAGCTACTGTATATTTAGCAAGATGCCCGAAATCAAATTCAGTAGCAGAGGCTATCGATATGGCATTATACGATTTAGACAATATAGAAACAGGTGAGATACCGAATCATCTAAAAGATGCACATTATGCAGGGGCGGCGAAATTAGGAAGAGGTGTTGAATATAAATATCCTCACAATTATCCTAATAACTATATAAAACAACAATACCTCCCAGATGCTATCAAAGATAAAAAATACTATAAAGCTGGAAATAATAAAAATGAAATGGCATATGAACAATATTGGAACAATTTAAAAAAATAAATTAAAAGACAAACATAACGTTTGTCTTTTTTAATTCTAAGGAAATTATACATTATCTGGTTTGTGGATAATGTATAATTTCCAACCTATTAATTAAAGCAACGGACGGAGTCGTTGGCGATATGAACGCAGTGAATTTTTATTTATTTTTTATTAGAGAATTTATTGATAAAAAAAATGGTAATATTTATAATTAGGTTAGAAAACTTTATTTATAATACATAAAATGAAACGACAGGGGTTGGAGATAGTCGTATTTGGGGGATTCATATGATTAAAATATTAGACAAAAAATATGAAAAGAAGGTTATTGAATATTTAAATCTTGAAAAAGAGATTAATACATTTAACCTACAAGAAATACAGAATTATGGATTTGAAAATGTATTTTATAAGATATATTCAGACATAGATGAATTTGGGAACATAAAAGGGATATTGTTTAAATGTTTTGAATATCTTACTTTTTATGCTTATAAAGACTTTGATGTTGATGGATTTTGTAAATTTATATCTGATATGGAATTTAGCGAGATAAGTGGAAAATCCAGTTGTGTCGATATAATTGCAGAAAAATTAGGATTATTAAAATATAGAAAAGTACATCTATGTGAGCTTGAAGAGATAAATGAAGAGGATAAGGATCTTGATTGTAATTTGAAATTAAAAAAAATAAATGTATTTAATATAAAGAGAGTAGTGAATTTATATGAGCAAATAACTGAATTTCAAAATACGACTTTAGAAGGTTTAAGATCAAATTTAAAAAGCGGTAGAGGTTATTGCATTGAGTATAGAAAAAAAATAATATCAATGGCAAAATCTACTGCAGAAAATAAAAATACAGCTATGATTATAGGTGTTGGAACACATCCCAAATATAGAAATCAAGGCCTAGCAACAAAATGTCTTATTAAATTATGCGAAGAACTCTTAAAAGAAGGGATAAAGCCATGTTTATTTTATGACAATGAGGAAGCTGGAAAACTATATCGAAAATTGGGGTTTAAAAGAATAGATGAGTGGACAGTATATTATAAAGATTAAAAAAAGTACTTTAAATACAGTAATTTCAATGCTTTAAAAAAATAATTTAATTCTGACTAAAATAGTCTAAATTAATGTTGACAAAATTACTCGAGTATAATACAATTATAACAGTAAGATAAATCCTACTAAAAAAGTAGGAATAAAAAGGGTGATAAAATGAAACTATCAACTAAAGGTAGATATGGGCTCAAGGCTATGTTTGAATTATCACTTAATCATAGTAAGGGGCCAGTATCTATAAAAAATATTGCTGCCAAACAAAATATACCGGAGCAATACTTAGAACAGATTTTTTCAAAACTAAAAAAAGCAAATTTAATAAAAAGTGTAAGAGGTGCCCAAGGAGGGTATCTATTATCTAGAAAAGCAAGTGAAATAACAGTATATGACATATTGACTGTACTTGAAGGGCCTGTATCAATATCTGATTGTTTGCTAGATAAAGACTCATGTCAAAACTCAGACAGTTGTGTAACAAAATTAGTCTGGGAAAAGATGAGAGATGCCATGGACAATGTTATGAAATCTATTACACTTTGTGATATGGTAAACAATTATAATGAAACTCATAATATAAATAGGTTAGAGAATGATATTTATTGTTTAATGAATAATGAAATAAAAAAATAGGAGATGACAATCATGGAAAAAAGAAGAATATATATGGACTATGCAGCAACTACTCCAGTTAAGTCTGAAGTATTAGAGGCTATGATGCCTTATTACACTACTTACTTTGGAAATGCTTCAAGTTTCCATCAATTCGGTAGAGAAGCAAAAGAAGGTTTAGATAAAGGGAGAGCTCAAGTAGCTTCATTAATAAATGCAGACCCAAGAGAAGTATATTTCACTAACGGTGGATCTGAAAGTGATAACTGGGCTTTAGAAGGAACTGCTTTTGCTAGAAGAAATAAAGGAAATCATATAATAACTAGTAAAATAGAACATCATGCAGTACTACATACTTGTGAATACTTAGAAAAAGTTCACGGATTTGAAGTAACATACTTAGATGTAGATGCTGATGGTAAAGTAGATTTAGAACAATTAAAAAACGTTATAACTGACAAAACAATACTTGTAAGTGTAATGTATGCTAATAACGAAATAGGTACTATACAACCTATAAAAGAAATAACAGAAATAGCTCATGCACATGGCGCTTTAATGCATACAGATGCTGTTCAAGCATGTGGTAATATACCAGTTGATGTTAAAGATTTAGGTGTAGACTTAATGAGTATGTCTGGACATAAAATATACGGACCTAAAGGGATCGGAGCTTTATACATCAAAAAAGGTGTAAAAATCCATAATTTCATGCACGGTGGAGCTCAAGAAAGAAGAAAAAGAGCCGGTACTGAAAATGTTCCTGCAATAGTAGGATATGGAAAAGCTGCTGAAATGGCTAAAAACAACATGGAAAACCATGTTAGAGAACTTACAAGACTTAGAGATAAATTAATGTATGGTTTACAAGAAAGAATACCTCATACAAGAATAAACGGTCATAAAACAGATAGATTACCAGGTACTGCAAATGTATCATTCCAATTTATAGAAGGTGAAGGTATATTATTACTTCTTGACCAAGCTGGAATAGCTGGTTCTTCAGGTTCTGCTTGTACATCAGGTTCATTAGATCCATCACATGTACTTATGGCTTTAGGTTTACCACATGAATTAGCTCATGGATCTTTAAGACTTGTAGTTGGTGACTTTACAACTGAAGAAGATGTAGACTATGTATTAGAAACATTACCACCAATCATAGCTAGACTTAGAGAATTATCTCCATTATATCAAACATATATAAAAGAACATCCAGAAGAAAAAAAATAAGTGATTAATATATAGATATAATGGGTAAAAAATAAATATACAAAAGAAATAAATGACATTAAAATAAATACACAAAATAGGGCTTAAATTGAAATTAACTTATATTAACTCATAGATAAAAATAAAAAATTAGTAAAATTAGGAGGATTAAGATTATGCAATATAGTGATAAAGTAATGGACCATTTCTTACATCCAAGAAATGTTGGAGAAATAGAAGATGCAAGTGGTGTAGGTGAAGTAGGAAACGCAAAATGTGGGGATATAATGAAAATATTCTTAGACGTAGAAGATGATATAATAAAAGACGTTAAATTCCAAACATTTGGATGCGGTTCTGCAATAGCAAGTTCATCAATGGCTACAGAACTTATAAAAGGTAAAAGTATACATGAAGCTTTAGCTTTAACTAACAAAGCAGTAGCAGAAGCTTTAGATGGACTTCCACCAGTAAAAATGCACTGTTCAGTTTTAGCAGAACAAGCTATAAAAGCTGCACTTGTAGACTACGCTCAAAAAAATAACATAGATATACCAGAATTAGAAGGATTCGAACCAGACCATGACCATGATCATGACCACGGAGTAGAAGACGAAGACTAAGAAAATTTTTAAAATAAATATAAGAAAAATCTTTGGGATAATCTCAAAGATTTTTTCTTGTTTATAGATTTTTTAATAATTAATGTTTTAATGCTTTTAAAATTATTGCAAAATAGATATAATATAAAAACGAGGTGATAAACAAATATGAAAAAGAAAGTAATGATAGGTATGAGTGGTGGAGTAGATAGTTCTGTTGCTGCCTATTTATTAAAAGAACAAGGATATGATGTAATCGGTGTAACTATGAAGTTATGGCAAGATGATGAAGAGTACGAATTAATAGAAAATGATGGCGGATGTTGCTCTTTAGAAGCCGTAGAAGATGCTAGAAGCGTTGCGCAAAAGTTAGGCATACCGTTTTATGTATTAAACTTCAAAGAAGTATTTAAAGAGAAAGTAATCGATTATTTTATAGATGAATATATAAATGGTAGAACTCCAAATCCATGTATAGCATGTAATAAACATATAAAATTTGACGATCTATATAGAAGAGCTAGACAAATAGGATGTGATTATGTAGCAACAGGTCACTACGCTAGAATAGAAAAAGACGAAGAAACAGGAAGATATCTTCTTACTAAATCTGTTACAGATAAAAAAGACCAAACATATGCGCTATATAATCTAACACAAGATCAATTAGAACATACACTACTGCCAATAGGTGAGTTCGAAAAAGAAAAAGTAAGAGAAATGGCTAAAGAACTTGGCTTAGTAGTTCACAATAAACCAGATAGTCAAGAAATATGTTTCGTAAAAGACAACGACTATGCAAACTACGTAAAAAGACATTCAAACACAAGTATAAAAGAAGGTAATTTTGTAGATACTAAAGGTAATGTTTTAGGAAGACATAAAGGAATAGTAAACTACACAATAGGCCAAAGAAAAGGTCTAGGAATAGCATTTGGTAAGCCTATGTTTGTAATAGACATAAATGCTAAAAACAACACAGTTATCTTAGGTGATAACTCAGACTTATTCCAATACAACTTAATCGCAAAAGACGTTAACTTTATATCAATAGAAGATATAAAAGAACCTATAAGAGTAAAAGCAAAAGTAAGATATGCAGCAAAACCAGCTGATGCGACAGTTTATAAAGTTGCTGAAGATAAAATAAAAATCGTATTTGACGAAGCTCAAAGAGCGATAACAAAAGGACAATCTGTTGTTATGTATGACGGAGATAAAGTTGTCGGTGGAGGAATTATAGAAAGTAGTTTCTAACATAAAAAGACATAAATAATTATTTATGATGACAAATTTATTAAGAAAAATTTAAAAGTAAATTATTTATTGACAAAATATGATTTATACTTTAAATTAGTATTAGTAATTTATAAAATAAAAATACAATGAAGAGAAGTAGTAAAATATTTATATGACTTTACAGAGAAAAGGAAATGGTGAGAACCTTTAAGTACAGGATATTTGAAGCAGTCTTGGAGTAGCAATTCGGAGCTTAGTATGAATTGCCGGTAGTTACGTTATAGCTAAGGTTTTCCGAAGATGCCACTTTTTAGTGGTAATTAGGGTGGTACCGCGAATATACCTCGCCCCTATAATTTATTTATAGGCGTGAGGTTTTTTTTATGAAAATAATATTTGAAAATTTTAGGAGGTAATGCAATATGAAAAAAATGGGTTGCAACGAGATTAGAAAATCTTTTACAGATTTCTTCGAATCTAAAGGACATTATGTAGGTAAGAGTTCATCTTTAATACCAAAAAACGATAAAAGTTTATTATTAATAAACTCAGGGATGGCTCCACTTAAAAACTATTTCTCAGGAGTTGAAGTTCCACCAAGAAATAGAATGAGTACAGTTCAAAAATGTATAAGAACGGGAGATATAGAAAACGTAGGTAAAACTGCAAGACACGGTACATTCTTCGAAATGATGGGTAACTTCTCATTTGGAGATTACTTCAAAGAAGATGCTATAAAATGGGCTTGGGAATTCGTAACTAAACATTTAGAAATACCAGAAGAAAAAATATGGGCTACAGTATACTTAAATGACGATGAAGCTCGTGACTTATGGTTAAAATACTCAACTATACCACAAGAAAGAATAGTTAGATTAGGAAAAGACGATAACTTCTGGGAAATAGGATTAGGACCATGTGGACCTTGTTCAGAATTATACTATGACAGAGGTGAAGAATACGGATGTGATAATCCAGATTGTAAACCAGGATGTGACTGTGATAGATACTTAGAATTCTGGAACTTAGTTTTCACTCAATTTGATAGACAAGAAGATGGAAGTTATCCAGAACTTGCTCATAAAAATATAGATACAGGTATGGGTCTTGAAAGAATAGGTTGTATAATGCAAGGTGTTGACAATATATTCGAAGTTGACACTATAAGAGCTATAATAGATGAAATAGAAAAAATATCAGGTGTTAAATACGGTTCAGATGCTAAAAGTGATGTATCAATAAGAATAATAACTGACCACATAAGAGCAACAAGCTTTATGATAGCTGATGGAATACTTCCATCAAACGAAGGTCGTGGATATGTTCTTAGAAGATTATTAAGAAGAGCTGCAAGACACGGTAAATTATTAGGAATAAAAGAAGATTACTTATACAACTTATTTGATGTAGTTAAAGAAGTAAGTGGAGAAGCTTATCCAGAACTTATAGAAAAAGAAGGTTACATCAAAAAAGTTATAAAAATAGAAGAAGAAAAATTCAATGAAACTATAGACCAAGGTAGTGAAATACTAAACGGATATATAAAAGAATTAAAAGCAAACAACGAAAGTACATTAGCTGGAGAAAAAGTATTCAAATTATACGATACTTATGGATTCCCAATGGACTTAACTCAAGAAATATTAGAAGAAGTTGGATTTGATTTAGATGAAGAAGGATTCAACGCAGAAATGGATAAACAAAGAGAAAGAGCTAGAAGTGCAAGAGGAAATATGGAAGGTGAAAGCTGGAAAGAAGATCCACTTTCTACATTAGACGCTTCAGTAGCATCTACTTTTGAAGGATATAAACATTTATCTACTACAGGAGTTGTAACTGCTATAGTTAAAGGTGACGAAATAGTAGACACTATAACTGAAGGTGATGAAGCAGTAATAGTACTTGATAGAACTACTTTCTATGCTGAAGGTGGGGGACAAGTAGGTGACTCTGGTATATTAGAAAACGAAAATGCATTATTTGAAGTAATAACTACTAAAAAAGGTGCAAACAATACAATAAAACACATAGGTGTTGTTAAAAAAGGTAGCATAAATACTAAAGATGCATTAAAATCATTAGTAAATAGAGAAATAAGAATGGCATCAGCTAGAAACCATTCAGCTACACACTTATTACACAAAGCTTTAAAAGAAACTTTAGGAGAACATGTTAACCAAGCTGGTTCATTAGTAACTCCAGATAGATTAAGATTCGATATAACTCACTTTGAGCCAATATCAAAAGAAGAGTTAGATATAATAGAAAGAAAAGTAAATGACGTTATTTTACAATCTCTTGATATAGAATGTGAAGTAATGGGAATAAACGAAGCTAAAGAAAAAGGGGCAATGGCTCTATTTGGTGAAAAATATGGAAATGAAGTAAGAGTTGTATCTATGGGAGATTATTCTATAGAACTTTGTGGTGGTACTCACTTAACAAACACTTCTCAAGTAGGATTATTTAAAATATTATCTGAAGGTGGAGTAGCAGCTGGAGTAAGAAGAATAGAAGCTATTACAGGAAGAAGCGTATATGAATACTTAAATTCAAGAGCTGAATTAATCGAAGAAGCATGCTCTGCATTAAAAACTAAAGAAGATAACTTAGTAAATAGAGCACAAGCTATAGTAGAAGAAAATAAATCTTTAGCAAAAGAACTTCATGAAGTAAAAGCTAAAATGAGTTTACAATCAGCTGACAAACTTATGGATTCAAAAGTTGATATAAATGGAGTAAGCTTACTTACTGCAAAATTTGAAGATATGGATATGAATTCATTAAAAGAAATGGCAGATAATTTAAGAGATAAATTACAAAGCGGTGTAGTAGCTATCTCTAATGTTAGTGATTCTAAAGTTAACTTCGTAGTTACAGCAACTAAAGATGTTATAGAAAAAGGAATTCACAGTGGAAACATAGTAAAAGAAATAGCACAAATTGCAGGCGGTAAAGGTGGCGGAAGACCTAACATGGCTCAAGCTGGAGCAACTGACGCTACAAAAATAGATGAAGCTCTAAGCTATGCTTGTGAGGTTATAAAAAGCCAAATAAAATAATAGTCTATAAATAACCAAAAGCTCTTATATAATTTGAGCTTTTGGGGATTTTAACTAATGGAGGGCTTTAAGTATGGATAGAAATTTAGATTACACAATGAAATTTGAGGGTATATCAGAAGAAAAACTGAGCATAAAAGAAACTTTACAATATGTTTATGAAGCATTAGAAGAAAAGAAACGTTATGACCCTATTGACCAAATTATAGGATATATACTTTCTGGGGACTCAAGCTATATAACAAGCAATAGAAATGCAAGAAGCATAATAAAAAAATACGAAAGAGATGAGTTATTAAAAGAACTATTAAAAAGCTATCTATCAAAAGAATAGAACAGCTTACCTTACAAGGTAGGATAGAAAGAGGTTGACTTAATGAAGAAAAAATTAATATCACTTTTATTATCACTAATGGTAATTTTAAGTTTTTCTATGTCTAGTGTATATGCTGACACCAACCAACAGGGAAAAATAATATATATTAGTTTAAATAGAACAAGCTTAGAACATTTACTTGAGATACCTATAATACAAAAAAAGACATCTGATAGTGGTTATGTTGCCCTTATGACTACTCGTGGTGATGGATCAAACAGTGATCAAAAATCTTTTGCAAGTATAGGTGCAGGTGTAAGAGCTAATGTTTTAGACCAAGATTATACAATATTTGAATCTTTAGATAAGGATGGAAAGGAACAATTTAAAGCTGTAACAGGCGCAACTCCTTGGGCTATCAATAATCTAAGAATAAATAGAGATTTAAATCAAAACTCTGATTATGGAAGTTATGGTGCAACTCTTGGTACTTTAGGAACAACATTAAACGAAAATGCTTTAAAAGTTGCGCTTCTTGGAAATAGTGATATAATCAAAAACGGTGAACTTAAAAAGATAAGAAATTTAGCTTTAACATGTATGGATAAGTATGGTAGGGTTAAATCTGGAAATGTCGACAACATAAATAAAAATGATAATACTATGCCATATGGTATCTCAACTGACTATGAAAAACTAAAAAAAGAGACAAAAAAATATTATGAAAACAGTGATATTACTTTTGTTGAACTTGGAGATACATACAGATTAGATGAGTTTAGAAAAAATCTAAACGAAAATACTTACAAATCTATGCAAGACGAAATATATAAAAGAGTTAGCGATTACTTGACAGAAGTCTTTGATATGGTAGGTGAAAATGATACTGTATATATAGTAAGTGAATTCCAAAGTAACTTAGATAATCTAAATAAAAGAAGATTAGCGCCAGTTATGAAGTTTACAAAAGACGGATATGGCCTATTAGAATCAGCTACAACTAGAAATAACGGTATAGTGAGTAATATCGATATAGGTGTAGATATTTTAAATGAATTTGGAATAAAAAATGAGTTAATGATAGGAAAAGCATTTAAAACTGTACAAGCTGAAAATGGAATCGAAAAACTTACAAATGACTTTAAGAGAATTGTCTCAATAAACAGCATAAGAGCATCAGTTGTAAACACTTATGTAGGAATAGTATCTGCATCATGGGTTATAGCTATGATAGCATTATTATTTAAAAATAAAATACCTAAAAAAGAAAAAGGTCTAGGTAGAGACCAAATATTTAAAATTCTAAAAGAGTTTATAAAATTAGGACTTATAATGCCGTTAGCATTTTTAACTGCACCAATATTCCAATTTAAAACTCAAACTGGATTAGTAACAGGAGTATTAATAGCAACAATTATCTACTACGTAATAGGATCTACAGTATTTAAAAAGGATGATATTAAACAAATGGGATTCTATGCGTTTTTAACAATAGGATTGATTATACTTGACTGTATAATAGGAACTCCACTTATGAAGAGCAATATAATGAGTTATGATGCTATAAATGGAGCTAGATATTATGGCGTAGGTAACGAATATGAAGGTGTTACTATCGCAAGTGCTGTATTTGCATTAGCTGTTTTATTAAACTACAAAAAAATACCTAAATGGTTAGCAGTCGTATTATCTATAATTATACTAGTTACTAGTGCGATGCCTTCAATGGGAGCAAATGTTGGAGGGGCTATATCAGAATGTGTAGCTTATTTATTATTTATACTTCTTATATTTGATGTTAAGTTAGACTTAAAGAAAATAATTATGATAGGAGTAGCTACAGTATTAGTTGTTGTAGCATTTGCAGGATTAGATTTCTTAATGGGAAGTGAATCTCATTTATCAGTATTTACTAATCAAATAATTCAAGAAGGTCCAGCAGCTATAATCAATACATTTGGAAGAAAAATACAAATGAATATGAAGTTAGCTAAATCAAGTGTATGGGTAAATATACTAATTGTAAGTATTGTTATAATTGGAGCTCTTATATTTAAACCATCTGGATACTTCAAAAAAATCCATGACAGATATCCTATGATATTTAAAGGATTTATGGCTTCATTTGTAGGATGTATAGTAACATTACTAGTAAATGATTCAGGAATAGTAGCTGCATCTACAGCGGCGATTTATATACTAATTCCTCTTATAATAATTAGTATTAATATGAGTTTATTTGATAAAAATAAAGATACAGAATAAATTTTTCTGAAAATCAAAAATTAGTCAGGATTAACCTGACTAATTTTTTTAAGACAAAGCTAAACTAAATATACGAATAATTAATTGATTAAGGAGAACAATATGTTAGATGGAAGAATAATGGGCCTAGATATAGGTGACAAGACAATAGGAGTTGCTGTAAGTGATATAATGGGTATAACAGCACAAGGTGTAAAAACTATAAGAAGAGAGTCTAAGAAAAAAGACATCGAAGAATTAAAAAACATAATAAAAGAAAGACAAGTAAATAAAATTGTATCAGGTCTTCCAAAAAATATGAATGGTACTTTAGGACCACAAGGAGAAAAAGTTTTAAAATTCTGTGATTTAATAAAAGAAGAAACAGGATTAGAAATTGATTTTTGGGATGAAAGATTGACAACAGTAGCAGCAGAAAGATCTCTTATAGAAGGTGATGTAAGCCGTAAAAAGAGAAAAAAAGTAATAGATATGTTAGCTGCAGTAATAATATTACAAGGTTATTTAGATAGCAAGTCAAAATTTTAAATTATATTAAATAAAATATGTTAAAATTTCTATTTATGATATATAATTATATATCATGATAAAAAATGAAAAATTATATCAATAAATTTATTTATAAAAGGAGAAAGACATGAACGAAATGAACGAAAATATAATAACATTATTAGATGAAGATGGACAAGAGGTTCAATTTGAAGTATGCTTAACTTTAGAAGCAGAAGGGAAAGAATACGCTATATTATTACCATTAGATGAAGAATCTTATGACGATGATGAAGATGTAGCATTAGTATTTAGAATTGATTCTGATGAAAATGGAGATATATTAGTTCCATTAGAAGATGAAGAAGAATATCAAATAGTTGTTGATGTTTACAATACATTAATGGATGAAGAAGGATTAAATGACGACCAATTCTAATTGAGAATTGATTACAAATGGGGGGCTTATGCTCCTCATTTTTTGTTTTAAATAAGATTTAATATCAAAAAATAAATATCTTCAATAGTTGAAATTACTTGAATTATCAGAAGTTAAAATCAAATGAAACGTTGACAAAATAAATAAAATATCGTAAAATAATTAAAAGAGATTATCAGTTGAAAATAGGTGAGTTTATGAAAGAATCAATAGAAAGCATAAAAGGTAGACTTAAGGAAACTGGTTTTAAAATTACACCACAGAGAAGGGCTATATTAGAAATACTATTAGAAAATGACGATAAACATTTAAGTAGTGAAGAGATATATGACATGGTAAGAGTTTCTTGTCCAGAAATAGGACTAGCAACCGTTTATAGAACAATACAACTTTTAAGTGAAGTAGGGTTACTTTCTAAATTAAATTTAGATGATGGATGCATAAGATATGAAATACGTCTTAATAAAGACGAAAAACATAATCATCATCACTTAATATGCGAAAAATGTGGTAGGATTATAGAAACAAAAGAGGATTTATTAGATGGAATAGAAGAGTTAATCCGTCAACAATATAAATTCAATGTTACAGACCATGATATTAAGTTTTTCGGAATATGTGAAGATTGTCAAAAAATATAAGTCCTGAACGGGGCTTATATTTTTTGAAAATAAAATATAAACTAATAAATTAAAAACATACAACTTAAAAATTTTTTAGAGTAATTTTAGAATAAATAATTTTTTATTTTTATAGATTAAAGATTTTATTGATTGAAATTTAAATGATTATAAGTCTTGTCATAATAATTAGAGAAATGTATTACGATTATGGGTTAAAATATCTTCGAATTTATGATACAATAAAATCAGCTGGTAAAAGTGTACGTGATTTAATATTATTTTTTTTTGTAAATTTAAAATTGAATAGACAGAGGAGAGGATGCAATTGTTTAAGAAAAACACCAACAAGATAAAGGTGATGGCTTTAGGTGGTCTTAACGAGATAGGTAAAAACATGACTTTAATCGAATACAAAGACGAGATAATTGTAATCGATGCAGGTCTTAGTTTCCCAGAAGACGAGATGCTAGGGGTGGATATCGTTATACCAGATATCACTTACCTACTTCAAAACCGCGACAAGATTAAAGGTATTTTTATAACACACGGTCATGAGGATCATATAGGAGCTCTTCCATACATCCTAAAGAAAATCGATGTACCTGTATATGGGACGATGCTTAGTATAGGATTAATACAAGTTAAATTAAAGGAGCATAAATTAAGTACAGCTAAATTAAATGTAGTTACTCCTAGACAAATAATTAAACTTGCAAATATGAGCGTTGAGTTTATTAAAAACAACCATAGTATACCAGGGGCATGTTCTATAGCAGTTCATACAGACCAAGGTATTATATACCATACAGGGGATTTCAAAATAGATTTAACTCCAATCGATGGAGATATTATGGACTTACATAGAATATGCGAATTAGGTCAAGAAGGAGTACTTTTATTACTAGCAGATAGTACTAATGTTGAAAGACCTGGATATACTATGTCAGAGAGAACAGTAGGAGCTGGACTAGATGATTTATTTAGAAGAGCTGGTGATAGTAGAATAATAGTAGCAACATTCTCTTCTAATATACACAGACTACAACAAATAATAGATATGGCTAAAAAATGCAACAGAAAAGTAGCTATATCAGGTAGATCTATGGTTAACGTGATAGGTGTTGCTAGAGAATTGGGGTATTTAGATATAGAAGATGAAATGTTAGTTGATTTAAACGATATATCTAAATATAATGATAGTGAGCTTGTAATTATAACTACAGGGACTCAAGGAGAGCCTATGTCTGCACTTGCGAGAATGGCAAGTAGCGAACACAAAAAAGTAGAAATTAAAGCTGGGGATTTAGTAATAATATCAGCTCATCCAATACCAGGAAATGAAAAATTAATTTCAAAAGTTATAAATTTATTATTCGAAAAAGGTGCAAGAGTAGTATACAACGATATCGCTGATATACACGTTTCTGGTCATGCATCTCAAGAAGAATTAAAATTAATAAATGTTATGGCAAAACCTAAATTCTTTATGCCAGTGCATGGTGAGTACAGAATGTTAAAAAGACATTCTGAGCTAGCTCAAGAAGTGGGAATGCCAGCAGAAAATATATTTGTAATGCAAACAGGCCAAGTTCTAGAATTAGATAAAAATTCTGCGAAAGTTACTACTACAGTTCCAATAGGAAATGTTTTAGTAGATGGTTTAGGTGTTGGAGATGTTGGAAATATAGTTTTAAGAGATAGAAAACATCTATCAGAAGATGGATTAATGATAGTTGTTGTAACTATTTCAAAAGAAGACGGAAAAGTTTTAGCAGGTCCAGATATAATCTCAAGAGGATTTGTATATGTTAGAGAATCAGAAGATCTAATGGATGGAGCAAAAACTGTAATAAAAGACGTCTTAAATGAATGTGAAGAAAAAAATATAAAAGAATGGGCTTATTTAAAAAATAATATAAAAGAAAATCTTAAAGAATATCTGTACACAAAAACTAAGAGAAATCCAATGATATTACCGATCATAATGGAAGTATAGAAATAGATTAAAGGGATGCTAATTTTTAGCATCCCTTTTTGCTTGCCAATAATACACTAATTATAAATTTCTGATTTTGGAAAATATACTATATATAGAATAATCATTTGAAGAGGTGACATTATGAAGAAATTTATAGGCGTATTTTTAGCAATAATACTTATTATTAGCCAAAGTACTCTAGTATTTGCAGATAACAATTCAGCCAACTTAAATCTAAAGTGTAAATCTGCTGTCCTTATGGATGTTACAAGTGGACAAGTCTTATATGAAAAAGATTGTCACGAAAAACTACCTCCTGCTAGTGTAACAAAAGTTATGACTATGCTACTTATATGTGAAGCTATAGAAAGTGGAAAAATAAAATTGACAGATGAGGTTACAATAAGCGAGACTGCATCTTCAATGGGCGGAAGTCAAATTTTCTTAGAACCAAATGAAACTCAAACTGTAGATACACTTTTAAAAGGAATAGCTGTAGCGTCAGCAAACGATGCTTGTGTAGCTATGGCTGAATATATAGGTGGCAGTGTAGAAGAATTTGTGGATATGATGAATAATAAAGCAAAAGAACTTGGAATGAAGGATACAAATTTCGTTAACACAAATGGATTGCCAGTAGATAACCACTATACATCAGCATATGATATAGCACTTATGTCGAGAGAGTTATTAAAACATCAAATGATAGAAAAATATTTAACTACATGGATGGATAGCGTTGTTGTAGGTAAAAAACAAGCGAAAATAGGTCTTGCTAATACAAATAAGATGATAAAATACTACAATGGTGCAACAGGAGTAAAAACTGGATTTACAGGGGCTGCAAAATACTGTGTATCAGCATCTGCAAAACGAGGCAAAACTCACCTTGTTGCAGTCGTATTGAGAGGAGAAACTTCTCAAGAGCGATTTAAAGATGCATCTACACTTTTAGATTATGGATTTGCAAATTATGAAAGTATAAAAATATGCTCTAAAGATGAAAAACTATATACATTAAAAATGAGAAAAGCAGATGAAGAAAATATCGATTTAGTGGCAAAAGATGATTTAGGAATATTAATTAAAAAAGGAGATTCTAAAGAATTTACTAAAAAGATAAAAATAAACGACGATATAAAACTTCCTATAAAAAAAGGAACTGTATTAGGAAAAGCTATGATTTATCAAGATAATAAATTAGTAGATGAAGTAGAACTTGTAAACAATAAGCCTATAGAAAAAGCAAGTTACTTACAAATGTTAAAACGACTAGCAGAAAATATACTTTAATAAAAAATAAATATATTTTAAAAGAATAAAAAATCCTCTTTATGATAAAAATCTATTTTAGATAAATATCACAGAGAGGATTTTTTAATTCTGATGAAATTATATAGTATCTGTTGTGTGAATAATATATAATTTCCAAGTTATTAACTAAAGCAACCTAATCTCTAATTCGTTGGCGCCATGAACGTAGTGAATTTTTTTATAATGTATATATATTATATATTTTAAATTGTATTTATAATTAAGGTTTTTAAGAAGATTTCAGTTTATTATAAAATATAATAGAATAATTAAATTACTATTTATATTTAAATTATTTTGATTAAAGATATTATTATTGTTATAATAATATTATTATCTAAAAAATGACTAGGAGAGAAATTTAAATGAATTATTTAAGTAGTATTTTAGTATCTCTAGTAGGTATAGTATTTGCAATGACAATACATGAATTTGGTCATGCATTTGCAGCGTATTTACTAGGTGATGATACAGCTAAAAGAGCAGGAAGAATGACTATTAATCCATCTAGACATGTCGATTTAGTAGGTTTAATAATGCTTATGATATTCCATTTTGGATGGGCAAAACCAGTGCCAGTAAATCCAAATAATTTTAAAAATTATAGGGTTGGAAATTGTATAGTTTCATTAGCTGGGGCTTTTGGAAACTTAGTAGGTGCAATAATTTGTGCTATGATTGTAAAATATAGTACTATGTATTCTATTTCATTAATAGCAGCTACAGCACTAAACTATAACCTATGGTTTGCTGCATTTAACTTACTTCCAGTTCCTCCACTTGATGGATGGGGCGTTATTTCTAGTTTTTTACCTTATAAATTTAGAGAATTTGAAATTAAATATGAAAATGTAGGATATATAGTATTAATTGTATTATTATTTACAAATTTAAGTTCTTATATAACATCTCCATTAGTAAATATATTCTGGTCTATCGTGAGAAGCGTAACACACGTTATATAGATGAAATACAGCATACATTTAAACGTATATGACGGTCCACTAGATTTACTTTGTGATATGATATCTAAACAAAAGATAGATATCAAGGATATTTCTATAATCGAAATTACAAAACAGTATCTAGCATATATAAATATGTTAGAATCTATGGACTTAGAAGTTACAAGTGATTTTATTACTATGGCTACTAAGCTATTAGAAATAAAATCAAAGTATCTACTGTTTTCACAAAGAGATTTAGACGAAGAAGAAGACCCAAGACTTGAACTGATGGAGCAATTAAAAGAATATAAGAAATATAAAAAAGCTAGTGAAGTGATAAAAGACAATGTAGATTATTTAAATCAACCATATTACAGAACTAGAGAAGAAGTAATAATAGATGATAAGATGGATTTAAGCGAAATATCTATCGAATCTATAAAATCTATACTTCCATATATATTTAAGGTAAAAAATGTTGAAGAAGAAACTAAAAAAGATGAAAGATTAAATAAAATAGTAAGAGGAAAAATAATATCTGTTGAAGAAAAGATAGAATATATACAAAATATATTAACTACCGCAGATAAAATAAGCTTTAACAATATAATAAAAGATAATACAAAAGATGAAGTGATAGCTACATTTTTATCACTACTTGAGCTTATAAAAGCTAAGGAAATAGTTGTAGTACAAGAAAACTTCTTTGAAGATATTATTATTAAAAAGAATTTGGAGAATTAATATGAGCAGAAGTGAAATAAAATCTATTATAGAATCAATAATGTTTGCATATGGAGAACCAATAAGTATAAAGGAATTAAATTATGCCATTAATGAAGAACTTTCTCCAAAAGAAATAGAATATATGTTAAATTTATTGAAAGATGAATATGAACAACAAAATCGAGGTATACAAATTATAAAGCTAGAAGATAGATACCAAATGTGTACTAATAAAGATTTTACTCCATACATAAAAAAAGTGTTGGAACCAAAACGAAAAAAGACTTTAAGTCAAGCAACATTGGAGTCATTGACTATAATTGCATACAAACAACCTATAACAAAGGTTGAGATTGAAAATATAAGAGGTGTAAAATGTGATAAAGTTTTACAAACTCTACTTGAAAATTCTTTAATAAGAGAAGCTGGTAGACTAAATAAAATAGGAAAACCTATAATATATAGAACTACAGATGAATTTTTAAAGCTTTTACATATTGAAAAGTTAGAAGATTTACCTCCAATTGAAGAATTTGAAGAAAATATAGATTAGATCTTTTAGGGGGAATCAATATGAAAAATATAAGTTTATCGATAGTAATAGGGGCGATAATGTGTATAGCAAGTATTTTATTTGGAATTAATACAATAAATTCAGGCAATATACTTAAAGGGGTATTGTGGATGGTTGCAGCTTTATGTTGGGCATCCTTTGTAAGAAATATCTTTAGAAAAAACAACAAGCAAAATAATAGACAAAATAATAAATAAAGAAATCTTTATCATAAAGATCCTTAAAGAAATTAAAAAAGGGCTGTCGCACTAAGAAATAGGGCGATGCCCTTTTTGTATAATAATTGTATGACCAAACACAATACTATACAAGTAGATTATACTATTTCAGAAAATAATTATCAATTAAAATCATTATTAAATATTGATTCTTTAATACCAAAAGATGATTCTGTGAGGTGTTGTTAAGTCAAATTATAGAGGAGATGAATTTAGAAAAATTATATCAGATTTATTCTCGTATTCGAGGAAATTCAGTAACCCCAAGACAACTTTTGAAAATTATAATATACGCAAATATGAATAATATTTACTCATCTAGAAAAATTGAAACTTCGTGTAAAAGGGATATTAATTTTATGTATCTTTTAGGCGGAGCCTCCGCTCCAGACCATTCAACAATTGCAAGATTTCGTAGTATTCATTTTGCACCAGTATGCGAAAGCCTAATGGCTCAATTTACAAAAATAAGATTAAAAAGTATCATTTGAAAAAACTTTTAAAAAGCTTAAACACTTATCAATTAAAGAAAATATAGTTTTTGTCCATGGTAAAGGAAGAAGGAAATCACTTATTCAAAAGGCTATAGAAAAATTAAATGAATATATTAATCGATTGAAAAAATATACTAAAGATTTATACATAATGGGTCAAAGAAATAGCTATTCAAAAACAGATAAAGATGCAACATTTATGCGAATGAAAGAAGACCATATGAGAAATGGACAACTTAAACCAGCATATAATGTTCAATTTGGTGTTGATTCTGAATATATAGTTTGGGCAAGTGTTGGACCTCAAACTACAGATACAACAACCTTAATACCTTTTTTAAAATCAATCGAAAAACATACTGGATTTAAGTATTCTAAAGTAATAGCAGATTCAGGATATGAAAGCGAAGAAAATTATGTATTTTTAGAAGATAATCAGCAATTATCTTTTCTAAAGACATCTGATTATGAAATTAAAAAAACAAAAAAGTATAGAAATGATATTGGCAGAAAAGAAAATATGATTTACTGCGAAAAAGATGATTATTACATTTGTAAAAATAATAAAAAGTTATACGTAAGTGGAACAATTAATAGAAAATCAAAAACTGAATATAAAAGTAAAATAACTTGTTACACTTGTGAAGATTGTAGTAATTGTGAATATAAGAAAAAGTGTATTAAAGGAAACAATAGTAAAATACCTATTGAGCAAAGAACTAAAAATCTACAAGTATCTAAATTATTTCATAAAAAACAAAAAGAAAACTTAGAGAGAATTACTAATCCCGAAGGGCGTAAATTAAGAATGAATAGAATCATACAAGCGGAAGGAGCTTTCGCTCAAGTGAAACAAAATATGCAATTTAAAAGATTTTTAAGTCGTGGTAATAAAAATGTACTTTCTGATGGTGTATATTTTTATATTTTAAAAGTAAATTTCCCTTATAAAACACTAAAAAATACATTAAATTTAAGTTAAAAAAAGGCTACCGCAGAACGAATTTTTTATTGTTCGTGCGACATCCCCTTTTTGTTTATCATTATTCCTCATCTTCGCCAAATGTATCGTAATAAAGCGCTTTTATTTCTTCATCAGATTTCTCTTGTAAAGAATCTGAAATATCCTTGTGTGCAATTATAAGATAGTAGTTGATTAATTCATCTGCCATTATAGATATATCCATTTTGTCCTCCTATAGTCATTATTAGAAATTTAAATAAAAGTTATTTATAAGGTGATTGTAGCACATATTATCTTTAAAATATATTTAAAAATAATATATTAAAAAATATACTGTAAAATTTAAAATAAATTAGTATTTTATATGAAAAAAGGGAATAGTAATAATGATTAAGAAGAAAGTTGCAAAGAGGTGTAAAATGGACATTATAAGAGAAGCGACAAAACTAAAAAAAATAGCTTTATCAATAGCTAAAACTAAAGGAATAAGCAATTTAGAAGCATGGCCTGAAGCTATTTCAATTTATAAATTAAAATACGAAAATTATTTTGAATAAACTATGATTTATAAATTAAACTTTATATTAAAAGTACGGCGTAAAATAAACTCACGACGATCTCCTTAAATTTAAAAGGAATACCAAAGTAATTCATTTTGGTATTCCTTTTTATATCATAAATCATATTGATTAAATTTACTATTTGTAAACATCTAAAACAGCTTCTTTTAAAACTTCCCCTATAGCATCATTTATAACTAAAGAAGCATCATTATCATATCCAGTAGAACTTTTATTAATTAAAACCATATCTTTTCCTCTATAATAATTTATAAAGCTAGCAGCGGGATAAACAACAAGAGAAGTCCCTCCTATAATAAGTAAATCAGCAGAACTTATAGCTCTTATAGCGCCTTCAATAGTGGCATTATCTAATCCTTCTTCATATAAAACGACATCAGGCTTTACAACACCGCCACATTTATCACAATGAGGAATATTTCCATCAAGAGCAAGCATAGAATCCAAGTCAAAGAATTTATGACATTTTGTGCAGTAATTTCTATGTACAGAACCGTGAAGTTCATAAACAGTTTTACTTCCAGCCATTTGATGAAGTCCATCTATATTTTGAGTTACAATTGCTTTTAATTTGCCCATTTCTTCAAGTTTTGAAAGTGCCTTATGGGCATTATTGGGCTTTGCATCTTGATATATTAATTTATCTTTATAGAATTTAAAAAATTCTTCAGGATAGTTCACAAAGAAAGTATGTGAAACTAATTGTTCAGGAGTGAAGTTTTTATTTAACTTTTGACTAAATAATCCAGAAGAACTTCGAAAATCAGGAATATTTGATTCGGTAGATACTCCTGCTCCACCAAAGAAAACTATATTGTCACTTTTTTCTATTAGTTCTTTTAATTTGTCTATTTTATCATTCATTTTTTGACCTCCTAAATTAATCTATAATTATATAATATCAAATTATCAGATATTTATAAATAATTGAATGATTTGTTGTATTTAAAAATATTTAAAATTTTAGTTATATTTTATTGATATTTAGCCATTAGAGGTCTATATAAGATATTTAGCTGATTTGAGGGTTGTAACATTATTTACCACAAGAGGAATACATAGATTTAAATTGTAAATAAAGGAATATGCAATTATAATGTATATGTGTTGGAGTAGAAAATAAAGGGAAGGAGATATATATTAGAATATGAATAAGAAAACAATTATAACTAGTATGGCTGTTTTACAGCTTTTTGCAGGAACAATTAATGCACAATCAAATCAAGGTATAGTTACAGCCACTTCATTAAATGTAAGAAGCGGACCAGCGACATCTTATACAACTAAATTTATAGTAAATAAAGGTGATAATGTTACAGTGGAGGATTCTGCTGATGGATGGTACAAGATAACAACTAAAGATGGTAAAAATGGTTGGGCTAGTTCTAAGTATATACAAACAAGTCAAAATACAACAACTACTAAAGTAGTTTCTATTTCTTCATTAAATATGAGAAGTGGTCCATCTACAAGTTATAGCATAATAGAGGTTTTAACTAAAGATACACAGGTAGAAGTTATATCTGTAGAAGATGGTTGGGCAAAAATAAAATACAACTCAAAGACAGGATATGTTTCAAATCAATATCTAAGTGATAAAAAAGTTGAAGAAGTTACACAAATAAAATATGTAAATGCAACAACATTAAACGTAAGAAGTGGACCAAGTACAACTTATAGCATAATAGATACATTAAAACAAGATGCTAAAGTAGAAGTTATATCAATAGAAAATAATTGGGCAAAAATAAAACACAATAATGAGATAGGATATGTTTCAGCAGAATATCTAAGTGATAAAAAAGTTGAAACTATACAAATAAAATATGTAAATGCA
>NZ_JBCLNH010000013.1:49656-95494 GCF_039062665.1 Clostridium sp. 2218st1_F5_2218SCRN_220325
ATAAAATATGTAAATGCAACAACATTAAATGTAAGAAGTGGACCAAGTACAACTTATAGCATAATAGATACATTAAAGCAAAATGATGAAGTAAAAGTTATATCAATAGAAAATAATTGGGCAAAAATAAAACACAATGATGAGATAGGATATGTTTCAGCAGAATATCTAAGTGATAAAAAAGTTGAAACTATACAAATAAAATATGTAAATGCAACAACATTAAACGTAAGAAGTGGACCTGATACTACTTATGAAATATTAACGACTTATAAATATGGACAAGAAGTGAAAGTAGTTAATATATCAGAAGATAAAGAATGGGCAAAAATTAAATACAATGATGAATACGCTTATGTATCTAATAAATACTTAGTTGATAAGCTAGAAGCAGATTCAGAAAATAACGATTCCAATACAGGAAGCATTACAGGTACATTTGAAAATGTAAATTGTTCATTCTCGACTATGGTGGATTATGAATATAAATTATCTCTACAAGGATTTAATAAGATAAGAGCAAATTTATCAACTAATTATTCAAATTCATCAGCTTATGTAAAAGCTACTAGAGAAGATTTAAGTAAATATCTAAACCCTGAGACATTTAGTACAAATGCTACAGGAAAACTTCAATTTTTAAGAATAGATAAGTATCGTGAGGGAATAACTGCAAGTGAATTAAATCAATTCTTCTCAAAATACTGTAAATCAAATAGCGTATTTTTAAATAAAGGACAAGCCTTTATAGATGCGGCTAAAAAATATAATTTAGATGTAACTTATTTAGTAGCAGCATCTATGGTTGAAACTGGATATGGTTCGTCTACTCTTGCTCAAGGAGTTTATGTAACTACACCTTCAGGTGAACAGGTAAAAGTTTATAACTTCTTTGGGATATCTGCATTTGATGGAACAGCTGTACCGTCAGCTGCCAATTATGCATATCAAAAGGGATGGACTTCAATTGATAAAACTATAGAAGGTTCAGCACAATGGATAGCAGGAAACTATATACATAACAGCAAATACAAACAAAATACTTTATATAAAATGAGATGGAGTTACAATACAGGCCATCAATATGCAACAGATGTAAACTGGGCTAATTCAATAGGACGTGTAATGAATAACATAGTACCTTATTACGATGGAAATGCTCGTTTAGAGTACTTAATACCTAAATATAAATAAAAAGTAATTTAAAATTCGGGGCGTTAAATAAACACAAAATAAAAAGGAAGATCTACTTTATGAGATCTTCCTTTTTGATTTAGAAGAAATTTATCAAAATCTAACATAGAGATTTTATATTATTTTCAATTACGATATTTTTTAGATTACCATAGTTATATGTTGCTAAGGCATACTCCTTCATTTTTTCAAAAATATATTGTTCAAGTTCGCTTTCAAAATCTAAAATAGTTTTTCCTATATTCCATGCATTTATTTCTCTAGCAATACTATTCTTTTTAAATTTTATAATACAATCTTCAAGTTCTAATGGTAAATTTTTTTTATAATAATATTCATCTTCCAAATCAATATTATATTTTTTTATAGTTTCAGCTATTGAAGTTATGATTTTAATAGAATGAGATTTTATATTTGATAAATCTGGGTCCAAAATATGCCCTATTTCATGGCATAGGGCTACCTTTCCTATGGAATATATATTTTGCTTTGTGATAAGAATATTTTTAGTATTAAACGAATTTATAAATAGATAGAAATTATAGCAAAATGATAAAAATCCTTTTTGAGAAATAATAACTATACCTAGTTTAGGAAGAGAACAAATAGGAATATTGTATTTTTTATAATAAAGTATATGAACTAATTTTTTATCTACATCCATCTCAGATAAAGACTTTGTAAAAATTTTTTTACCTTTTAATTCTTCATAATAAATAGGTATCTTTCTTAAATCATATATATTTGAGCAAGTCATAGCATACCTCCAAATATAAGTCCTTATTTATATAATATTAAAAAGTTTCAAAAAAGAGCTAATCCACGAAAAAAAATATAAATTATTTTAAAAAATTCAAGACCTTAAAACCTAACCCAAAATATGATATAATTTTACTTTAAAAAGAATAGAAAATTGAGATGAAAGGAGATGTCATAAATGGATAGTATAAAAGACTATTTAAAGAAATTAGAAATCAAAAATGATTTTTTATATAAAAAGTTGAGTGATGTACTTGTTACAAAAGTAGTATATTATAAAGAAAATAAGATTTTTTATATATATTTATCATCTAAAGAAATTATTTCTTATGACATTTTATCATCACTTAGAGAAGCTTTACTAGAAGAATTAGATTATTTTTCTGATATAAGAATTAAAATGAGATATAACGGACTATCTCGTAAATCTAATAAAGATATAGTTAAGAAAAATTGGGATAATATATTACACATATTAAAAGACTTATCACCTGCTATAGAAGGATGGAAACATAATGTAGAGTATATGTGTATAGACGATACTTTAAAAATAAAAATACCAAAGTCTATGATATACGATAGTTTAAAATCTAAAAACTGTGAATATATAATTAGACATGTATTTTTAGAAGAGTTTTCTATAGATTTAAAAGTAATTTTAGAAAAAGCTGTAGATGAAAAGGTAGATATTAAAAAGATTCTCGAAAAAATGGATAAAGAGATGGAAGAAAAAGTTAGAGAAATGCAAATTTCATCTCCGAAAAAAGTAAAAGATGATGAAGAAGATAAATACGTTATAAAAGAAGAAGTAGAAGATGAAAATATAATCTACGGTGAAAATGTCAATGCACTATTTGAACATATTTGCGATATAAATAAAAATTCAAAGACTGTTTGTATAACTGGAGAGATATTTAACATTGAGATAAAAGAATTAAAAAATGGGAAAATACTGCTTATAGCTGATATAACTGATAATACAAGTTCAATCAGTTGTAAATTATTCTTAAACGACTTAAATCAAGATAAAGTATTAAGTAAAATAAGTGAAGGAAGTTATGTAAGGATTAAAGGAGATGTAATTTACGATATCTTCAAAAGAGAACTTACAATGACGATAAGTGGTATAAGATTAGAAGAAAAGAAACCTAGAGTAGATACTAGCGACAAAAAACGTGTAGAGCTTCATGCTCACACTCAAATGTCTTCTATGGATGCACTATGCAATACTAAAAAACTTGTAAAACAAGCTGCTACATGGGGGCATAAAGCCATAGCTATAACCGACCATGGTGTAGTTCAAGCTTTCCCAGAGGCAATGGATGCAGGAAAGGCCAATGGAATAAAAATCTTATATGGTGTAGAAGGATATTTAGTAGAAGATAATGCACCAATTATTAGAGATGCAAATGACAAAGATCTATCTCAGACATTTGTAGTATTCGACTTAGAAACTACAGGCTTCTCAAATAAAAATGATAAAATAACAGAAATCGGAGCAGTAAAAGTTAAAAACTTTGAAATAGTAGATAGATTTAATGAACTTATAAATCCAGAAAAAGATATATCTTATAAAGTTCAAGAATTAACAGGTATAACTAATGATTTAATAAAAGATAAACCTACAATAGAAGAAATTTTACCTAGGTTTATGGAGTTTGTAGGAGATAGTGTGTTAGTTGCACATAATGCAGAGTTCGATATAGGATTTATAAACCAAAAATGTAAGGAGATGAATATAGAATTTAAAAATAAGAGTGTAGATACTCTTATGCTTGCTAGAATCCTTCTTCCACATTTAAAGCGTTTTAAATTAAACAACCTTACAAAAGAACTTGGTGTACCACTTCACAACCACCATAGAGCTGTAGATGATGCTGCGGCAACTGCACAAATATTTATTAAATTTTTAGATATGCTTGAGAAAAAGGGCGCTAAAAAACTAAGTGATGTAAATGAAGTGCTAGGTGGTATAGATTACACTAAATTAAAAACAAAACATATTACATTAATTGCTCAAAATTTAGCTGGTATTAAGAATTTATATAAAATAGTATCTGATGCCCATGTAAATCATTTTTATAGAGCACCTAGAATATTAAAAAGTGTACTTTTAGAACATAAAGAAGGTATTATAGTAGGTTCGGCTTGTGAAGCTGGAGAAGTGTTCCAAGCTGTTAAACAAAATAAAAATGACGATGAAATAAAAGAAATAATAGACTTATACGATTATATAGAAGTAATGCCGATTGACAATAATCGATTTATGATTAGAAATGGCGAAGTAAAAGACGAAGATGAACTTAGAGATTTAAATAGAAGAATGATTGAAGTGGCTAAGAAATTTAATAAAATTCCAGTAGCTACAGGTGATGTTCACTTTATAGAAAAACACGAAGCTGTATTTAGACGAGTTCTTAAATATGCTCAAGGGTTTGGAGTAGATGATGAAGAAACTTATCTACATTTTAGAACTACAGATGAAATGTTAGAAGAATTTAAGTATTTAGGTGAAGAACTGGCATATGAAGTTGTAGTTGAAAATTCAAATAAAGTTGCAGATATGGTTGAGGACTTTTTACCAATACCAAATGAAACATTCCCTCCAGTAATAGAAGGTTCTGATACAGAGCTTAGGGAGATGTGCTATAACAAAGCAACTAGGATTTATGGAGATCCGCTTCCAGACGTTGTTAAGAAAAGACTAGATAGAGAACTAAACTCTATAATAAGCAATGGATATGCTGTTATGTATATTATCGCACAAAAGCTAGTTACAAAATCATTAGCAGATGGATATCTAGTTGGGTCTAGGGGATCTGTTGGTTCATCACTTGCTGCGACAATGAGTGATATAACAGAAGTTAATCCACTTCCGGCTCATTATATTTGTGAAAATGAAGATTGTAAATATTCATATTTCTATGCAGTTGGGGAATGGGGCTCAGGAGTAGACTTACCAGATAAAGATTGTCCTAAATGTGGACGAAAATTAAAAAAAGACGGACACGATATACCTTTTGAAGTTTTCTTAGGATTTGAAGGAGATAAAGAGCCAGATATAGACCTTAACTTCTCTGGTAGTTACCAACCTGTAATACACAAATATACAGAAGAGCTATTCGGTGAAGGTCATGTATATAGAGCGGGAACTATAGGTACAGTAGCAGATAAGACTGCATATGGATATGCTAAAAAATACGTAGAAGAAAACGACTTAGATGTAACTGGAGCAGAAGTTTTAAGACTTGCAAAAGGATGCACAGGAGTCAAGAGAACATCAGGACAACATCCAGGCGGAGTTATGGTTATACCAAATTATAAAGAAGTATACGATATTACACCTATACAATACCCAGCAAATGACGTGAATTGTGGCGTTATAACAACGCACTTCGATTATCACTCTATAAGTGGTAGGATATTAAAACTAGATATACTAGGTCACGACGTTCCGACCATAATAAGAATGATAGAAGATATTACAGGTCTTGATGCAACTACTATACCTCTTGATGATAAGGAGACTATGTCTATATTTACATCAACAGAGGCATTAGATGTAACACCAGAGGAAATAAACTGTCCAATAGGTTCTTTAGCTATACCAGAATTCGGTACATCTTTCGTTAGACAGATGCTTCTTGATACGAAACCAACTACATTTGCAGAACTTGTGCGTATATCTGGGCTTTCACATGGTACTGACGTTTGGCTAAATAATGCACAGGATTTAGTTGTGGATAAAATCGTTGAATTTAAAGACGTTATATCTACGCGTGACGATATAATGAACTACTTACTATTTAAAGGACTTCCACCTAAGATGGCGTTTACAATAATGGAAAATGTAAGAAAAGGTAAAGGACTAAAGCCTGAATTTATAGAGGAGATGAATAAACATGATGTGCCACAGTGGTATATTGATTCATGTCAAAAGATAAAATACATGTTCCCTAAAGCCCATGCAGTTGCATATGTAATGATGTCGTTTAGACTTGCATATTATAAAGTTCACTATCCTGCAGCTTTTTATGCAACATATTTCACGACTAAAGCACAGGATTTTGATGCAGATTTAATCGTAAAAGGGTTAGACAGCATAAAACAAAAGATACAAGAAATCCACGAGCTTGGAAATGATGCAACTGCAAAAGACAAAACAATGCTTACTGTACTTGAAGTTGCACTAGAGATGTATGCTAGAAAAATAAAAATAATACCAGTTGATATTTATAAATCAGATGCAACTAAATTTATAGTAGTGGATGATACTACAATACTGCCACCTATGATAGCTCTACAAGGGGTTGGTGAAAATGCAGCTATTAATATTCAAAATGAAAGAGAGAACGGAGAATTTATTTCAAAAGAAGATTTGAGAAAGAGAACAAAGATATCTAAAACAGTAGTTGAGACTCTTTCTAATCATGGTTCATTAAACAATATGAGTGAAAAAAATCAATTATCATTATTTTAAATAAAAATATGAATTTTAGGGGCTTGACATAATTTTGTGAAAAAAGATAAAATATGTGTACAAGATTTAAAAAATATTGTAAAATATATAGAGTTGAAAACACATTTATTTATAAAGTCTTGTAAATAAAAAAAATTTATGTTATAGTAATAGAAAAATAGTATATGCAGAAGATAAGAGTGAGGCAATTGTTCTCACTCTTTTATTTTAAATATGTTATAATACAACTGAATAGGAGGCAAGGCACACATGAAAAAGAACATAGAATCTACAATAGAAGCATTAGTACAACCAATTGTCGATGCTAAAAACATAGAAATAGTAGATATTGAGTACGTAAAAGAAGCTGGACAATTTTATCTAAGAATTTACCTTGAAAAAGAAGGTGGAATAAGCTTAGATGACTGTGCAGATGTATCAAGAGAATTAAATCCAATATTAGATGAAAAAGACCCAATAAAAGACAACTACTTCTTAGAAGTATGTTCACCAGGTCTTGATAGACCACTTAAAAAAGATAAAGACTTTGAAAGATATGCAGGAAGAGATGTAGAAGTTAAATTATACAAACCTTTAAATGGTACAAAACAACTTGAAGGAGAACTTGTAGGTTTAACTGAAGACAAAAAAATCAAAGTAATAATAGATGACAATGAAGTTGAGTTTGATAAAAAAGACGTTGCAGTAATCAAACTAGCTATCAAATTTTAGTGATAACATTAATTAGGGAGGAATAAACAATGAATCACGAATTTATGGAAGCGTTAGACGAATTAGAAAAAGACAGAGGGATCGACAAAGAAGTTATAATAGACACAATAGAACAAGCACTTTTAACTGCTTATAAAAAGAACTTTGGATCTGCTCAAAATGTTAGAGTATCAGTAGATAGAGAAGGTGGAGAAGTTAGAGTTTACTCTCAAAGAAGAGTAGTTGATGAGTCAGACTTATACGATACTTTCTTAGAAATAGAATTAGCAGATGCTATAAAAATAGACCCAAGTTATCAATTAGGAGACATAATAGAAAACGAAGTAACTCCTAAAGATTTCGGTAGAATAGCAGCTCAAACAGCTAAACAAGTAGTTGTTCAAAGAATAAGAGAAGCTGAAAGAGAAATAGTATACAACGAATTTATCGAAAAAGAAAGCGAAATAGTTACAGGAGAAATAGCTAGAGCTACTTCAAAAACTGTTTATGTTAACGTAGGTAAAATAGAAGCTTCTATGCCAGAAAACGAACAAATACCTGGTGAAGAGTATAAAGCTGGACAAAAAATAAAAGTATATATATTAGAAGTTAAAAAGACTAATAAAGGACCTCAAATAGTAGTATCAAGAAGTCATCCAGGTCTTGTTAAGAGATTATTTGAAATGCAAGTAGTAGAAATATTCGAAGGTTTAGTTCAAATAAAATCAGTATCAAGAGAAGCTGGTTCAAGAACTAAAATAGCAGTTCAATCAATAGACGAAAAAATAGATCCAATCGGAGCATGTGTTGGACCTAAAGGTACTAGAGTTAAAGCTGTAGTAGATGAATTAGGCGGAGAAAAAATAGACATAATAAACTACAGTGATGATCCAGCTGAATTCATATCAGCATCACTTAGTCCATCAAAAGTTGAAAAAGTTGAAATAAACGAAGAAGAAAAAACAGCTTTAGTAGTAGTTCCTGATTATCAATTATCTTTAGCAATTGGTAAATCTGGTCAAAATGCAAGACTTGCAGCAAAACTTACTAACTGGAAAATAGATATAAAAAGCGTATCTCAAATGAAAGAAGAAATGGAAGCTCAAGAAGCTTTAGAAAGCACAGATTTTGTTGAAGAAGATATAGAATTACCAGTTCAAGATATAGAGTTAGATTCTGAAAATATAGACTTAGACCAAGAATAATAAGTCTAATATAGTTAAAGGAGGGATGGCTTTGAAAAAAGTAAAAAAAATACCTCAAAGAAAATGCATAGTATGTCAAGATAGAGACTCTAAAAAAGAGCTTATGAGAATTGTTAAAAACAAAGAAGGCGAAATATTTTTAGATCCATCTGGTAGGGCAAACGGTAGAGGTGCCTATATATGTAAAGACACTGAATGTCTTAAAAAAGCAATAAAAACAAAGGCTTTAAATAGAGCTTTTAAAGTAGAAGTTTCTGATGAAGTATATGAAAAATTATTAGCGGAGTTAGAATCTTATGATAAATAATAAACAAAAAATTTATTCTTATATAGGTCTAGCTATGAGAGCTGGGCAAGTAGTATCAGGAGACGACACTACATTAAAAGAATTAAAAAAAGGAAAGATAAGTTTAGTAATTGTGGCAGATGATGCTTCAGAAAATACTAAAAAATTATTTAAAGATAAATCATCTTATAGAAAAATAAACCAAATCTACTTTTCAACAAAAGTAGAGCTTGGTTTAGCTATAGGAAAATCACCAAGAGCAGTTATTGGAATAAAAGATAAATCTTTAGCTTCAAAGATAACTGAACTTATGCAATAAAAAATTTAATAGGGGGTGATCTTGTGGCAAATACAAGAATAAACCAAATCGCAAAAGAGGCAAAAGTCTCAAATAAAGAAGTTATAGCTAAGTTAGCTGAATTAGGAATAGAAATAGAAGACGAAAATACAGAAATAGATGAAGATGATGCTCAATTAGTATTAGATTTATTAAGAGAAGAAAATGGAGAAACAATCAGCATAGATGGACCTTTAACAGTTCAAAACTTAGCTGATGCTATAGGAAAATCAGTTTCAGAAGTAATAATGGAACTTATGAAAATGGGAACTATGGCTACAATAAACCAAGAAGTTACTTTTGAAGTAGCATCATTATTAGCACAAAAAAATGGATTTAATTTAGTTGTTGCAGGAAATGATGAAGATGCAGAAGAAGAAATAGAAAAATTAATGCAAATTCAAGAAGATAAAGAAGAAGATTTACAACCTAGGCCACCAGTAGTAACAGTAATGGGACACGTTGACCACGGTAAAACATCATTACTTGATGCTATAAGAAATACTCGTGTAACATCAAGCGAAGCAGGTGGAATAACTCAACATATAGGTGCATCTGAAGTATCTATAAACGGACAAAAAATAGTATTCTTAGATACACCAGGACACGAAGCTTTCACATCTATGAGAGCTAGAGGTGCTCAAGTTACAGATATAGCAATATTAGTAGTTGCAGCAGATGATGGTATAATGCCTCAAACAATAGAAGCTATAAACCATGCTAATGCAGCAGGTGTACCACTAATAGTAGCAATAAATAAAATAGATAAACCAGGTGCAAATCCAGACAAAGTTAAAAAAGAATTAGCTGACGAAGGATTATTAGTAGAAGACTGGGGTGGATCAGTAATATCTGTAGAAGTTTCTGCTAAGAAAAACGAAAATATAGACACATTATTAGAAATGGTTCTATTAGTTGCAGAAATGGAAGAATTAAGAGCTAATCCTAATAAAAGAGCTGTAGGTACAGTAATAGAAGCTCAACTTGATAAAGCAAGAGGTCCTGTTGCTACAGTATTAGTTCAAGGTGGAACATTAAAAGTTGGAGATCCTATAGTTGCTGGTGTAGCTGCTGGTAAAGTAAGAGCTATGATAAACGCTAAAGGAAAAAGAGTTAAACAAGCTGGTCCATCGACTGCAGTAGAAATATTAGGTCTATCTGAAGTACCACAAGGTGGAGATCAATTTGTTGCTGTTCCAACTGATAAAATAGCAAGAAGTGTTTCTGAAAAGAGACAATTAATACAAAGAGAAGAAATGCTTAAATCTTCTCAAAGAATGTCACTTGACGATTTATTCAACCAAATGAATGAAGGTCAAGTAAAAGACTTAAATGTAGTAATAAAAGCAGACGTTCAAGGTTCTGTTCAAGCTGTAAAACAATCACTTGAAAAATTATCAACTGAAGAAGTTAACGTAAGAGTAATCCACGGTGGTGTTGGTGCAATAAATGAATCAGACGTATTATTAGCTGCTGCATCAAACGCTATAATAATAGGATTTAACGTAAGACCAGTATCTGGTGCTGAATCTTTAGCTGATAAAGAAGGTGTTGACATAAGAACATACACAATAATTTACAAAGCTATAGAAGATATACAAGCTGCTATGAGCGGTTTACTAGACCCAGAATTAAGAGATGAAGATACAGGAAAAGCTGAAATAAGAGAAGTATACAAAATTTCAGGTGTTGGAGCTGTTGCAGGATGCTACGTAACAAGTGGTAAAATATATAGAAACTGCAAAGTTAGAATAGTTAGAGATGGTATTATAATTCAAGAATGTGAATTATTAGCTCTTAAGAGATTCAAAGACGACGTAAAAGAAGTAAATAGTGGTTATGAATGTGGTATGAGCTTTGTTAATTACAATGACATAAAAGTAGGCGATATAGTAGAAGCTTACGTTCAAAAGGAAGTAAAAAGAGAACTATAATTAACAAAAGAGGTTGATATAATGGCATCAAATAATAGAACACGCAGAATAGCAGAAGAAATTAGAAAAATAGTAAGCACAATGCTTATTAATGGAATAAAAGATCCAAGAATAAATTCTTTAGTTAGTGTAACTGATGTTGAAGTTACAAGTGACTTAAGTTATGCATATGTTTATGTAAGTATATTAGGTGGAGATGAAGAATCTACACTTGAAGGCTTAAAAAGTGCATGTGGATATATAAGAAGAGAAGTTGGAAAAAGCATAAAAATAAGACATACTCCAGAGATTATATTCAAAATAGATGATTCTTTATTAAAAGGAATGTACATGGACGAATTAATAAAGAAAGTAAACAATGGATATAAAGATTCATCAGAAGAAAACGAAAAAGATGGTGAATAACATGTATGAAAACATGGACAAAATAATTAATTGTATTGATGAGGGTAACTATTTTATAGTTACCTCTCATGTAAATCCAGATGGAGATAATATAGGTTCTACTTTATCTATGTATTATTATTTAAAATCTATAAATAAAGAAGTGTACTATGTTTTAGATGATGATACTCCTATTAACTTAAAATTTTTATTAAAAGACATAGAAATTTTAAGTTCTGAGGAGTTCATTAAATTAAATTTAAACGAATTTAATTTAATTTCTTTAGACTGTGGTGATTTAGATAGAATATGTATAGATAAAACTTTAATAGAAAACTCTAAAAAGTTAATATGTATAGACCACCATGCAAGCAATGATAATTATGGTGATATAAATTATGTAGTACCTGAAGCATCTTCGACTTGTGAACTTGTATATAATTTATTTAAGAGAATAAATGAAACTCAAAATACACAAGTTATAGATAAAAAAATTGCAACTGCACTATATACAGGTGTAGTAACAGATACAGGTAAATTTACTTATTCAAATACTCACCCTAGTACTTTTGATATGGCAAAAGACCTTTTAATATTAGGAGCTGAGACAAATAAAGTTATCTGTGAAGTTTATGGCAATAATCCTTATAATTATTATAAATTATTGGGAGAAGCACTAAATACATTAGATATAATAGATACTAAGATTGCTGTTATAACATTGACTCAAGATATGTTAACTAGAAACAATATAAGCTTTAAAGATACTGATGGTATTACGCCTTATTGTAGAGATATCGAAAATGTCGAAGTAGGAATTTTAGTAAAAGAAAAATCTTCAAATGAAATAAAAATAAGTCTTAGATCTAAAAATTATGTTGACGTAAGCCATATTGCAAAAGTATTTAATGGCGGAGGTCACATAAGAGCTGCTGGATTAACTGTATTTAATGAAACTATAGAAAATGCAACTAAGATGGTAGTAGCTGAGACTTTAAAATATATTTAAGGATGATATAATGAATAAAATTATTAATATTTTAAAGCCAACAGGAATGACATCTCATGACGTAGTAAGTTGCGTTAGAAGAACATTAAATATGAAAAAAGTTGGCCATACAGGAACATTAGATCCAGATGCAGCAGGAGTACTTCCTATATGTTTAGGAAGGGCGACTAAAGTAAGTGAGCTTATCTTAAATAAAGATAAGTCTTATATTTGTGAATTGACATTAGGAATAGAAACTGACACATACGATTCATCAGGGACTATTTTATATAGAAATGACGATTTAAACATAGAAGAGTCAAAAATAAGAGAAGCCTTTAAATCACAAGAAGGTGAGATAGAACAACTTCCCCCTGTATATTCAGCATTAAAGATAAATGGACAAAAAATGTGTGATTTAGCTAGAAAAGGGAAGGCAGATTCAATAGACATAAAACCAAGAAAAGTAAATATTAAAAAAATAGACATTTTAAATATATCTCAAAATAAAATAACTTTTTATGTAGAATGTTCAAAGGGAACTTATGTAAGAAGTATATGTCATGATATAGGAGAGTATTTAAATTGTGGAGGACATATGTCTTTCTTACTTAGAACTTCATCAGGAAGATTCAATCTAGAAAATTCGATAACTCTAGAAGAATTAGAACAACTAAAAGAAAATGGATGTCTAGAAGAACATCTATACGATATAGATTATGTTTTAAATAACCTTCAAAGAGCAGAATTAAATCCTAGTGCAAAAAAATATTACATCAATGGTGGAGCTATTGATTCAAGAAGATTTGCTATAAAAAAATCAAAAGACAACAATAATGACGACAATCTTGTCAGAGTTTATTGTGAAGATATTTTTGTAGGTGTAGGAAAAATCATAAAAGATAATAACACTATGATGTTAAAAAGTGATAAACTCTTTATATAGTAAATAATATTTCGGTGGGGAAAAGATAATGAGAATTATAACATCTTTAGAAGAATTGGAACAAATAAATAAAAGTGTTGTCACGATTGGCAAGTTTGACGGTCTTCACAAGGGACATAAAGTTCTTATAGAAAAGACTGTTCAGTATGCTAAAAAAAATAACATGAAAAGTGTAGTATTTACCTTTTCAAATCATCCAGCCAATTTTTTTGAACGTGAAAAGGTAAGAAAAATTATTACTAATAAAGATAAAATAACTACTATGAAAAACTTAGGGGTTGATATTGTCATAAATCTTCCATTTGATGAATATATGACAAAGATATCGGCTATAGATTTTGTAGAAAATATTTTAGTAAAAAAATTAAATGCAAAAAAAATATATGTGGGTCATGATTTTACCTTTGCAAGAAATAAAGAAGGAGATGCGATTTTATTGAAGGCATTAGGCGGAGAATATGATTTCGATGTAGAAATAGTAAAACCAATAAAAATAAATAATATAAGAGTTAGTAGCACATATATAAGAAATTTACTGGCTCAGGGTAAAGTTGAAAATGTAAAGGAATATTTAGGACATAATTATATCGTAGAAGGTAAAGTTATTGGAGGAAAACAATTAGGTAGAACTATAGGATTTCCAACAGCAAACCTAAAATTCAAAGAAAATTTGATACTGCCTAGACCGGGAATATACGCTACAAAAGTTTATATTAAGGATAAAGTTTATATGGGTGCTACAAATATAGGATTCAATCCGACTGTGAGAGTAGAAAAATTATCAATTGAAACTCATATATTAGAATTTAGTCAAGATATTTATGGTGAAACTATAAAAATCGAATTTTTGGAAAGACTTAGAGATGAAAAGAAATTTGACTCTCTAGATGGATTAAAAGAACAACTAAAAAAAGATACAAAAAAAATATATGAAAAGTATATTTGCAAAAGTAATTAACTTATGATAAAATAGACAAGGAAGTTAACCATTACTCGGGATTTGAATACTCCAATCAATGCTTAGTAAATGGCGCTTATTAAAAAAATAAACGGAGGTACATCAAAAGATGAACAAACAAGATATAATCAAAGAATTCGGAAGAAAAGAAGGAGATACTGGTTCTCCAGAAGTACAAATAGCTTTATTAACAGCTAGAATAAATGAACTAAACGACCACTTAAGAGTTCACAAAAAAGACCACCATTCAAGAAGAGGACTTTTAAAAATGGTTGGTAGAAGAAGAAACTTATTAGCTTACCTAAAAGAAAAAGACCTTGAAGGTTACAGAGCTTTAATAGCTAAATTAGGTTTAAGAAAATAGTTTTATTACTTTTGACTAAAAAGCAGGTATACGTAAATACTTGCTTTTTTTGTATTTAAGATACTAGGAATGGATATGATAAAGATATAATAAATTTAAGCAAGGGGGCTTAGATCATGAAAATAAAACTGATTTATGACAGTATGTGTGATATTCCAGAAGAAATAAACAATAAAGAGTTTGTAGAAATGATACCCTTGACAATAAACATTGACGGTAAGGAGTATAAAGACGGAATAGATTTCACAAAAGAAGAATTTTATAATATTTTAAATAATAGCAATAGTTTACCGAAGACATCCCAAGTTACTTACATCGATTTTAAAGAAAAATTCGAAAAGTATACAAAAGAAGGCTATGATGTTATATGTATAACAGGCTCTTCAAAGGCCTCAGGTACATATCAAAGTGCTAATTTGGCAAAAGCTGATGTTGAAGGGAATATATATATTTTTGATAGTTTATTTCTATCATTAGGAAGTGGACAATATATTATAAAAGCGAGCCACTTAATTGAAGAAGGGGATTTAAGTGCTAGTGAAATAGTTGAAGAATTAGAAAAGTTAAGAGCTAGTGTGAATTTACTATTTGTTCCTTTTACTCTTGAATATTTAAAACAAAGTGGTAGATTACCAAGTGTAGTTTCTTTTGTTGGAAATATGCTTAGCATAAAGCCTATATGCTCAATGCAAGATGGAAAGAATAAAATAGTCTCAAAAGTGAGGGGGACTAAGCAAATCGCTTCAAAACTTGTAGATATGATTTTAGAATTAAATAATGGACAATTAGAAGATAAAATTGTAACTATAGGTTATGGATCAAATGAAGTTGATTTTAAAAAATTACAAGAAGAAGTATCAAAAAGAATAAATGCTAAGAAAGTTTATATAACAAGAGGAGGATCTTGTATTTGTTCTCATACAGGACCAGAAATTTTAGCTATAAGTTCTTCTTATTAAACATATATAAATACATAACAAAACTAAGCCTTATTGTTTATAAGAGATAAATAGTTTATTTATATACATATTAAATAAACTACAAAAATATTTCAAAATATATTTCAAAATAATGACGATTTAATATTTAAAACTAAAAAAGTTTGTAGTATACATTTTTAAAATAAAGACTTTTTTATTTGTAATATTTTTGATAATATATTAGAGAGAATGAAAAAAGGGTTTTAGTATAAGAGGAGGTACAAGCATTAATGTTTGAACATAAAATTTTTAAAATGGAATTAGCAGGCAGAGAACTGTCTGTCGAGATAGGCAAAATAGCACAATTAGCAAGTGGTAGTGCAATACTTCAATATGGGGAAACTATGGTAATGGTTAACGTTTCTAAGTCAGCTGAACCTAGAGATGGTGTAGATTTCTTCCCTCTAAGTGTTGACTATGAAGAAAAATTATACTCAGTAGGTAAAATACCAGGTGGATTCTTAAAAAGAGAAGGTAAAGCATCTGAAAAAGCTACTCTTACATCAAGACTTATAGATAGACCTATAAGACCTCTATTCCCAAAAGGATTTAGAAATGATGTACAAGTTGTTGCAACTGTATTATCAGTAGACCAAGACTGTACACCAGATGTAGTAGCTATGATAGGTTCATCAGTAGCTTTATCAATATCAGAAATACCATTTAATGGACCAACAGGATCTGTTAACGTTGGACTTGTTGATGGAGCATTAGTAATAAATCCTACTGCAGAACAAAGAGAAAAAAGTTCCCTACATCTTACTGTTTCAGGAACAAAAGATGCAGTAATGATGGTTGAAGCAGGAGCAGATGAAGTACCTGAATCATTAATGCTTGAAGCTATACTTACAGCTCACGAAGAAATCAAAAAAATAGTTGCATTTATAGAAGAAATAGTAGCTGAAGTTGGTAAAGAAAAAATGGAATTTATAGAACCTAAAGCTGATGAAGATATAGAAGCAAAAGTTCGTGAATTAGCTACTGACAAAATGAAAGAAGCTGTAAGAGTAATCGAAAAATTAGAAAGACAAGAAGCTATGGATGCTGTTAAAGTAGAAGTCTTAGATAGTTTCGATGAAGAAACATTAGAAGAATTCGAAGGAGATATAGTATCTGTTTTAGATAAAATAATAAAAGAAGAAGTTAGAAAAATGATAGTGCATGAAGGTAGAAGACCTGATGCAAGAAAAACTGACGAAATAAGACCAATATGGTGTGATTGTGGATTTATACCTAGAACTCATGGTTCAGGATTATTTACAAGAGGTCAAACTCAAGTAATGACAATAACAACTCTAGGAGCACTTGGAGATGTTCAAATACTTGACGGATTAGATGAAGAAGAATCTAAAAGATATATGCATCACTACAACTTCCCAGCTTATTCTGTAGGTGAAGTTAGACCATCAAGAGGACCAGGAAGAAGAGAAATAGGTCACGGTGCATTAGCAGAAAGAGCATTACTTCCAGTAATACCATCAAAAGAAGAGTTCCCATATGCTATAAGACTTGTTTCTGAAGTATTAAGTTCAAATGGTTCTACTTCTCAAGGTAGTGTTTGTGGCTCAACTCTATCACTTTTAGATGCAGGTGTACCTATAAAAGATATGGTTGCAGGTATAGCAATGGGTCTTATAGAACAAGATGGTGAAATAGCTATACTTTCAGATATACAAGGTATGGAAGACCACTTAGGAGATATGGACTTCAAAGTTGCTGGTACAGAACACGGTATAACAGCTATACAAATGGATATAAAAATAGCTGGTATAGATGAAGAAATATTAAAAACAGCTCTTGCACAAGCTAGAGTAGGTAGACTTCACATACTAAATGAAATGAGAAAAACTATAGATGCTCCAAGACCACATTTATCTAAATATGCACCTAAAATAGTGACTATGAACATAAACCCAGATAAAATAAGAGATGTTATAGGACCAGGTGGAAAAGTTATAACTAAAATAATAGACGAAACTGGTGTTAAAATAGATATAGAACAAACTGGTGAAGTATTTATATCAGGTATAGATCAAGAAATGATAGATCTAGCTCAAAAGAAAATATCAGATATAGTTGCAGAGATAGAATTAGGACAAGTATATAAAGGTAAAGTAACTAGAATACTTAACTTTGGTGCTTTTGTAGAATTACTTCCAGGCAAAGAAGGTCTACTTCATATATCTCATATAGCTCATGAAAGAGTAAATAAAGTTGAAGATGTATTAAATATAGGTGACGAAGTAGAAGTTAAAGTTACTGAAATAGATGAAAAAGGAAGAGTTAATGTATCTAGAAAAGCATTACTTCCTAAACCAAAAAAAGACCATAAATAAATTTAAATATATAGTCTAAATTACAATATAATTTAGATATTACGAAAAATCTTTCCCAAATGGGAAAGATTTTTTATATACAAAAAAATTAAATTTCGAGTAAATGAATTAACTAAATAGAAAATCACTTACTTAAAAAGTAAAAAGAAAGTATAGACTCTAAGACATAATAAAAGCAAATTTCTAATAAATTTTATGGACAAGAAATTATTCTAAAGCGTGAATAAAAAATATACTCTTTAAATAATATGTAATATAGGATTGTACTAATAAGGAGGAACCCAATATGGTGTTGATGGTAGTTAGTAAAAAGAAATTAAAAAAGATATTAATTTTTATATTGATATTGGCATTTATAATAGGTGGCATAGCGTACATATTAAAAAATAGAACACAAGATACTATGAATTTGTTGGATTTGGCCCAAAATAATCAGCCTTATACTATGGGTACGCTTAAAAACAGTGGTCACGTTGCAATTACTTGCAACGTAGACTTAGGCTGGGAAGATGAATATATAGAAAAGATTTTAGAAGTATTAGATAAAGAAAATGTTAAAATAACTTTTGCAGTAACAGGTAAATGGGCACAAAAAAACGAAGATATGATACTCAAAATGCAAAAAAAAGGCCATGAAATTTCAAATCATGGATACCAGCATATAAACTATGATACATTATCTTATGATGAAAATTTTAATGAAATAAAAAAAGCACAAGATATTATTGACGATGTATCAAATACTAAGAGTAAATTCTTTCAAGCACCGTCTGGAGCGTTTTGTGACGATACGGTAAAAGCAGCTAATGATTTAGGATATATATGCTATAAATGGGATGTCGATACTATAGATTGGATGGACAAGGATAACCCAGATAAGATAATAGAACGAATTAAAAAGAAAGACATAAAAGATGGAAGTATAGTTTTGATGCATCCTACAAAGGCTACAACAATGTGTTTAGATGATATTATATCAATTATAAGAATAAAGGGGTATATCCCTGGCAAATTAAGTGATGTATTTGAGTAGAATAATTTTCACTTGTATAAATTAAACGTGTACACTATAATAAATACATATATAATTTTCAATATTTAAACAATTGGAGGACAGTATGTATAAATGTCAGACATTAAAAAACGGACTTACTATAATTGGGGAAGAAATACCTTACTTAAAGTCAATTTCATTAGGTGTTTGGGTAAAAGCTGGTTCTATCATGGAGACAAAAGAAAATAGTGGAGTATCTCATTTTATAGAGCATATGCTATTTAAGGGAACTACAAATAGAACTTCAAAAGAATTAGCGAGAGAGATAGATAATTTAGGTGGAGTAATAAATGCTTTTACAAGTAAAGAATGTACTTGTTTTTATGTTAAATTACTAGATGAGCATATAAATATAGGAATAGATGTACTTAGCGATATGATACTTAATTCTCGCTTTGATGAACTAGATATTAAAAAAGAAAAATCAGTAATATTAGAAGAATTAAAGATGTATGAAGATTCTCCTGATGACTTGGTATATGATTTATTACTTGAAAATATTTATAAAGACCATAGTCTTGGTATGAATATTTTAGGTGATAGACAGTCTTTAAAAAACTTAAAAAGAGAAAGTATTTTAGATTACTACAATGAATATTATGTGCCAAACAATTCTATAATATCTATTTGTGGTAATTTTAAATTTGAGGAAATAGTTAAACAAATAGAAGAAAAATTCAAAACTTGGCAACCAAAATCAGTAGATACAACCACTACAAAGCCAAACTTTAATCCTTGTATTGTTAAAAAGAACAAGGATATAGAACAAGTAAACTTAGCAATTAATTTAGATGCTATACCTATGACAAATAATAGGGAAGTTTATGCTTTATCTGTTGTAAATAATGTATTTGGAGGAAGCATAAGCTCTAGATTATTCCAAAAGATAAGAGAAGAAAAAGGCTTAGCTTATTCTATATATTCATCACAAACTTTATATGAAGATTGCGGTGAGTTAGGGATATTTGCTAGTACTAGTACTGAAAATATACAAGAAGTGTATAAATCTATATTAGAAGAAATAGAACTAATTAGAAATGAATATATTTCGCCACAAGAAATACATGAAAGTAAAGAACAACTAAAGGGAAGCTATATGTTAGATCTTGAAAGTACTAGTAGCAGAATGATGTCAAATGGGAAAAATCTGCTTATGAGAAATAAAGTAGATGACGAACAAGATATTATAGATTATATTAACGCAGTAGAATACGACGATGTAGTTAAAATAATCAAAAAAGTATTTAATACAGAAAATATGGGTGTTTGCATAGTAGGTAAAGATGTAGAAAACATAAATTTATAAATCTTGACAATATTAAATTTGAAATGAATAATTTCTTATATTGGAGGGATATTTATGTATTTATCTGAAATAGCAGGTAAAGAAATTGTAAATTTAATCACAGGAGAGAGATTAGGGGTAGTCGGCGAATGTGATATTATAATAGATGAGGCTACAGGAAATATACTAGCCTTATCTATACCTAGAGAAAGAGGGTTTTTAGGTCTTAGAAAAGACAAAGAAGTATTGGAAGTTCCGTGGAGAAATGTAAGAAAAATTGGAAATGATATGATAATAATAGAATATGAAGGAATATATTAGGAGGATATTATGGAGGTTTTAGTACAAAAGTTTGGTGGTACATCAGTAGCATCATACGAAAAGATGAAAGAAGTATGTAAAATAATAGAAGCACATAAAGAAAAATATAAAAATATAGCAGTTGTTGTTTCAGCTATGGGGAGAAAAGGGGCTCCATATGCTACAGATACACTTATAAGCATGTGTACTAATATAAATGATAGACCTACAAAAAGAGAGCTTGATATGATAATGTCATGTGGAGAAATTATATCAGGTACAATACTTGCAACTATGCTAGATTCAATGGGAATACCAGCTACATTTTTAACTGGGACTCAAGCAGGTATAATAACTACAAAAGCATTTTCAAATGCTAAAATAAAAAAAATAAATCCTAAAAAAATTCAAAGAGAATTAGCTGATGGAAAAGTTGTAATTATAGCAGGGTTCCAAGGAGGAACTGAAGATGGTGAAATAACTACACTAGGCAGAGGCGGTTCTGATACATCAGCAGTTGCTATAGGAAAGGCATTAGGCAGTGATTTAGTACAAATTTATACAGATGTAGATGGTATAATGACGGCAGATCCAAGAATTGAGCCAGATGCTAAAGTATTAAAATATGTAGATTATGATGAAGTATTTCAAATGGCAGAAAAGGGAGCAAAAGTTATACATCCAAGAGCAGTAGAACTTGCTAAAAATGCAGATATAATACTGCAAATAAAAAACACTTATAATCCAAATTATGAGGGGACAAAAATAGGTCCAGCAAATGTGCTAAAAGATGTATATGAAGACAGCTCAAAAGTTAAATTTATGAGTGCTGTTGCTCATAAAGATAAGATAGCACAAGTTAAAGTTATAGCTACAGAAGATATATTTTCTAGAATATTAAATGAAATGGAAGATAGACATATAAATATGGATATGATAAATTTCTTTACTGAAAAGAAAGCTTTTGCACTTGATGTAAGCAATCTTGAAGAAGTTGAAAATATATTAAAACAATACGATGTAGAATATGAAATAAAACCTGACTGTGCTAAAGTAACATTAATAGGAAATAAAGTGACCGAGACACCAGGGGTTATAGCAAAAATAATGAGAGCTTTAAATGCTGAAAATGTAACATTACTCCAATCTTCAGATTCATACAACTCATTGTCTTGTCTTGTAGATGAAAAAGATATGGTGACAACAGTGCATGTTATACACAATGCATTTTCTGTTTAATAAAATACATAATGATATATCGATAATAGGCTTACCTTATATTAGGTAAGCTTATTTTTATTCTAATAAATATACAAAGTTGTTGGCGTCATGAACGGAGTGAATTTTCTATAATAAAATATTCTATTTTGGGCAAAATATTTCTGTATAATAGTTGACAAATTGCTATATAAACTTAATTTTTTATAATAACTTTTGTCTAATATATTTATAAAATATAAGGGGTGAAAATATGCCAAAAAACGAAAATACTCAAAATCCGTACATAAATTTATGCGATTGGAATTTTTCAGATGCAAATGATATTAATTTATGTAACTTAGGTGTTGATGACGACCAAGACAACAATCTAGATAATCTAGAAGGAAAGGTACAAAATCCAAATACTATAGATAATCCAAAAGAAAACCCAGATCAAAAGCCAAAAGAAGGCCACGGAAATTTAATAGGTAGCTCTAATAAAAATATTACAGAATACGATTTGAAAAGTGAAGCTAAAATACCACAAAATAACGATAATGATGATGAAGATGAAGAAGACAATAAACAAAAACAAGTTGTCCAAAATATAAAAGAACTTGGGACAACACAAGTACCGACAAAAGAAAATAAAGAAATTCAATGCATTACGATTATCGGTGAAATAGAAGGCCACTTTATGGGGAATCCTCAAAAGAAAGCGACTAAATATGAACATATCATACCAATGCTTTACTCAATAGAAGAAGACCCAGAAATAAAAGGGATATTAGTAATACTAAATACTGTTGGAGGAGATGTTGAAGCTGGTCTTGCTATGGCTGAGCTTTTACACAGCATATCTAAAAAAGTAGTAACACTAGTACTAGGTGGAAGTCACTCAATTGGAGTTCCGCTTGCAACAGCGGGTGATTATTCATTTATCGCACCTAGTGCAACTATGATAGTCCATCCAGTAAGAACAAATGGACTAGTAATAGGAGTAAATGAAACATTTGAGTATTTCAAAAAAATGCAGGAAAGAATAAACGAATTTATAATTAGAACATCAGACATATCAAAAGAAGAGTTGACTAAGCTTATGTATACAAAAGATGAACTTGTAAGTGATGTGGGTAGTGTTCTAATAGGTAAAGAAGCAGTAGACTGTGGACTTATAGATGAAGTCGGAGGTCTTAAAGAATCTCTTACAAAACTTAAAGAATTAATAAAGGAAAATAACAATTAAACAAACAAATTGAATCTCCTGTGTTTAAATACTATAATTTATGATATAATATTAAAATACAAATAAAGTGTTAGTGTTTATGCATTAACACTTTTTGCTGTGAATATAGAATTTTTACAGTATTAATATCCTTAAAATAAGAGGTGAGATTGGTGGCAAAGAAGAAGCAGGGTAAATTTTCGAAAAAGAAAACAACAAATATTAATATTGGATCAGAGTATAGTAATTTAATAACAATATTTATAGGTATCTTTTTATTATACAGTTTAAACTCAAGCTCTATGGGGCTTATAGGAAGTATAACTCAAGAAGTATTTAAAGGATTGTTTGGTGCTTTGGCGATGTTAATACCTATACTTATTATTTTAACAGGGATTTTAGGATTCTTTGACAATAATGAATATATATTCAGGCTGAGAAAAAGTAAGGTATACTACATAGCAATAATATTTATATTTATTTTTTATGGTCTTTTTAATTCAAATCTTATACCGGTTGATAATCCACTAAGACCAGAGATGATAAGTTCAATTATGAGAGTTGGTGTTGAAGATGGAGGAATTGGTCTTATAACATCTATAATTGCCTACTTTATCAAAGAGATATTTGGAATTACTGGTGGCTGGTTAATAAGTTTATTTGCATTATTTTTAAGCATTATATTTGTATTTAATATATCAATTAAAGACATTATATTGAGTGTAAAAAATAAATCAACTGTTGCTAAAGATGAAAATTTAACTTTCAAAGATATGCTTAATAATTTAAAAAATTCAGCATTAGATATGATAACAGATGAAGTCGACGATACTACAATAGTTGATGAAAAGACAGGATTCTTTAAAAAGTTAGCAAATAAGAAAAATCACAAAGATGACCAAAATGAAGATAATCTATCAGAAAATGAAAACACAGTTTCTCAAGATTATGATGACGAAAGAACAGTAAAAATAGTAGGATTTAATCAAGCAGAAGACGACGTACTAGAAATATTAGAAGGAACACAGACTATGGAGCCTGTGGATAGTGGTTTAAAAGAATTAAATGACCTTATGAAAAGAGAGTCTAATAAAGAATATGATTTAGAAAGTACTAATAATTACGATAAATCTGTATTTGATACAAAATCTACTTCAAATAAGACAAGTGATTTAGAACAACTTCATTTTAATTTACAGACAGATTCTAAAAAAGGAGATGTTTCAAATATAACATCTAAATATAAAAAACCTTCAATAAAATGTCTTAAAAATTATAATATAGGAAAAAATGGATATAAAGAGCAAAATAAAAGTGCAGCAGTAAAAGAAACGCTTAAAAACTTTAATATCGAGATAGATAGTTGTCTTGCTACTTTCGGACCTACTATAACTAGATATGAGGTCTCTCCAAAACCAGGAACAAAAGTAAGTAAAATCGTAAATCTATCTGATGACTTAGCTCTTAGCTTAGCTGCTAGAAGCATAAGAATAGAAGCTCCAGTTCCAGGAAAATCTGTAATAGGAATAGAAGTTCCAAACGACAAGCCTCAAGTAGTAGGACTTAAAGAAGTTATAACTAGTGAAGAATTTTTAAATAATCCATCTAGCTTGGCTGTAGGGCTTGGTAAAGAAATAAGTGGAAAACCGCTTATAGCAGATTTAGCAAAAATGCCTCACTTACTAGTGGCAGGGGCGACAGGCTCTGGTAAGAGTGTTTGCATAAATACAATAATAACATCTCTACTATATAAATCATCACCAGAAGAAGTAAAACTTCTTTTAATAGATCCAAAAGTAGTAGAGCTTGCACATTATAATGGAATACCTCATTTATTGTCACCAGTAGTTACAGACCCTAAAAAAGCATCAAATGCTTTAAACTGGGCAGTTAATGAAATGAACAAAAGATATCAATTATTCGCAGAAAATGGAGTAAAAGATATCACAGGTTATAACAAAAAATGTGAAGATAAAATGTACAAAATAGTTATAATCATAGACGAGTTAGCCGACTTAATGATGGCTTGTGGTAACGAAGTCGAAGATTATATATGTAGACTTGCACAGATGGCAAGAGCGGCTGGTATGCATTTAATTATAGCTACACAAAGACCTTCTGTAGATGTAATCACAGGTATAATAAAAGCAAACATACCATCAAGAATAGCATTTGCAGTTTCTTCACAAACAGACTCTAGAACAATTCTAGATATGGGTGGAGCAGAAAAATTACTTGGAAAAGGTGATATGCTTTATTATCCTTTAGGTGCAGCAAAACCAGTTAGAATACAAGGGGCGTTTATATCTGAGGAAGAATCAGAAAAAGTAATAGACGAAATAAAATCTCAAGAACAAGAGGAAGTAAAATACGAAGAAGAAATAATAGAGACAATATCTAGACCTGTTGCTGTAAAAGACAACGATGTAGATGAGTTTTTAGAAGAAGCTATAGATTTTGTAGTTTCAAACAACCAAGGTTCGGCATCAATGCTTCAAAGAAAATTCAAAATAGGATTTAATAGAGCGGCAAGACTTATAGATTCTATGGAAGAAAGAGGTATAGTTGGACCGAGTGAAGGAAGTAAACCTCGTAAAGTTTTAATAACAAAAGAGGAATTAGAAAATTTAAAAAGAGAAAGTTAAATAAGGAGCAAGTAATTTATGTTAAAAATAGCATTAGAATCTCTAGGATGTTCGAAAAACCTAGTGGATGCAGAAATAATGATGGGTATATTAAATGAGAAAGGATATAAGCTAACAGGTAGTTTTGAAGATGCGGATGTAATACTAGTAAACACTTGTGGTTTTATAGAATCAGCTAAACAAGAATCAATCCAAACTATACTTGAATTTGCACAACTTAAAGAAACAGGAAATCTAAAATTATTAATAGTTACAGGATGCCTAGCTCAAAGATATGCAGACGAATTAAAAGAAGAAATACCAGAAATAGATGCTATAGTAGGTACAGGTAGTTATCAAAATATAGATGAAATATTAGCAGAACTTAGCGAAAAACATCAAATAGTAAGTTTAAATAATATAGAATTTGCATATGATGAAAACTTACCAAGATATGTATCAACTCCAAGTCATATGGCTTACTTAAAAATAGGTGAAGGATGTGACAATAAATGTACTTACTGTATAATACCTAAATTAAGAGGAAAATACAGAAGTAGAAAGATGGAAGATGTAATAGCAGAAGCTAAAAAACTTGCAGAAAACGGAGTTAAAGAATTATTAGTAATAGCACAAGATACTACTAAATACGGATTAGATTTATACGGAGAAGAAAGATTAGCAGATCTTTTAGAAGAATTAGCTCAAATAGACGGATTAAAATGGATCAGAGTTATGTATTCTTATCCAGAATCAATAACAGAAGACTTAGTAAAAGTAATCAAAAAATACGATAATATATGTAACTACTTTGATATGCCTATACAACATGCAAGCAACAGAGTATTAAAATTAATGAACAGAAAAACAACTAAAGAAGATATATTATCTAAAATAAATATGATAAGAAGTCATATACCAGATGCTACTTTAAGAACTAGTATAATAGTAGGTTTCCCTGGTGAAACAGAACAAGACTTTGATGAGCTTTCAGAATTTATACAAGAAGCTCAATTTGATAAATTAGGAGTATTCACTTACTCAAGAGAAGAAGATACTCCAGCTGATAAACTTCCAAATCATCATGATGAAGAGACAAAAGTTGAAAGACAAGAAAGATTAATGATGATTCAACAAGGAATATCAGAAGAAAAGAATAATAATAAAGTAGGGAACAAATATGAAGTATTAGTTGAAGAACAAATAGAAGACAACGTGTATGTAGGTAGAACTATATACGATGCAGAAGAAATAGATGCAGTAGTATATGTTAAATCTATAAGAAATCTTCAAGTAGGGGAATTTGTAAATGTAATCATAACTGATGCTTTAGAGTATGATCTAATGGGGGTAATAGAAGATGAATTTACCAAATAAGCTGACATTGCTTAGAATATGCCTTATACCAGTATTTGTGATAGTTATGTTATCACAAATGAATAATTTCTTTTTAATATCATGCATAATATTTATATTAGCATCTATAACTGACTTCTTAGATGGAAGAATAGCTAGAAAACACAATCTAGTTACTGATTTTGGGAAGTTTATGGATCCATTAGCAGACAAATTATTAGTTTTATCTGCGTTAATATGCATGATAGAATATAATTTAGTTGCTGGTTGGATGGTAATAATAATTGTTGCAAGAGAACTTACGGTAAGTATTTTAAGAGCAATTGCTGCTGATAATGGAAAAGTAATAGCTGCAAGTGGTGGAGGAAAAATTAAAACTACAAGCCAAATGATAGCTATAATACTATTATTAATAGGAGCTAATTACTCAAATGAAACTATAGTATTTATTGGAACAATAGCTATGTATATTGCTACAATATTTACACTTTATTCAGGAATAGACTACTTATACAAAAATAAAGAGTTATTTATGAATAGCAAATAAAAGTAATTTAAAGAGTTGTTTACTGTGTATTATTAATATACAAAGTAACAACTCTTTTTTTAATTCTAAGGAAATTATAATCATTTACAAATTGTGAATAAGTATAATTTCTGTATATGTGTTTTAAAAAAATCTATATTTTTCAATATATTTATGATAAAGATTTTTTAAAAAGGCTATAAAGGAGTTTTACAAACTGTGAAAAATATTTTATATAGATAAAATTATAAAATTAAAGGTATAAGATTTTAAAGATTTGTTTATAAAATAAATATAAAATGAAAATATATAAGATAAAGGGTATAAAATAATTAGTTAATCACATTGACGGAAAAACCTTTATAAGTTATAATTAATATACAAGCGAACAAGTGTTTGTTTTTATAAATTAGTATATGGAGGAATAAATAATTATGACTATAGAAAAAGAAAAATTAGACGCGTTAAATCACGTCTTAGGAAAAATAGAAAAAGACTTTGGAAAAGGATCAATAATGAGATTAGGTGAGGCTTCATCTATGGTAGTAGACTCTATATCAACAGGTTCAATAGGACTTGATATAGCAGTAGGTATAGGTGGACTTCCAAGAGGTAGAATAGTTGAAATATACGGACCAGAATCTTCAGGTAAGACAACTGTAGCACTTCATACAGTTGCAGAAGCTCAAAGAAATGGCGGAATAGCAGCATTCATAGATGCTGAGCATGCTCTAGACCCTGTTTATGCAAGAGCATTAGGTGTAGATGTTGACAACCTTATAATATCTCAACCAGATACTGGTGAACAGGCTCTAGAAATAACAGAAGCATTAATAAGAAGTGGTGCGATAGACATAATCGTAATAGACTCAGTTGCTGCATTAGTTCCAAAAGCAGAAATCGAAGGAGATATGGGTGATTCTCACGTAGGTTTACAAGCGAGACTTATGTCACAAGCTCTTAGAAAATTAACTGGTTCAATCAAAAAATCAAATTGTGTTGCAATATTCATAAACCAACTTAGAGAAAAAGTAGGTATAATGTTCGGAAACCCAGAGACAACAACAGGTGGACGTGCACTTAAGTTCTACTCTTCAGTTAGATTAGACGTAAGAAAAATAGACACAATAAAACAAGGAGACAAAATTCTAGGAAGTAGAACTAGAGTAAAAGTAGTAAAAAATAAAGTTGCACCACCATTTAAACAAGCTGAATTCGACATAATGTATGGAGAAGGTATATCTAAAATAGGTGATTTATTAGATATAGCTGCTAATGTAGATATAGTTAAAAAATCTGGTTCTTGGTACAACTATCAAGATATAAAACTAGGACAAGGTAGAGAAAATGTTAAGAAATTCCTAGCTGACAATATGGATTTAACAAATGAAATAGAAGAAAAAGTTAGAAAATACTACAAACTAGGTGCAGAATATAGAAATCTAGAAGAAGATGAGTTAGATGAAAACATGCAAGATTCAAATGATGTTACAGGTGAATAATAATTCTTATAAACCTCCTATTAACTTGACATGCGCTAGAAAAAATTATAAAATTAAATGAGGTAAAGTATTCTAATTTAATATAATTTTTTGTTGTCAATTAGTAAATATTATTAATAAGTTTTATTTTAATTGACAAATAAGTTATCTAATTTATTAGATAACTTAAAGAGCAGTATTCCAAGATTATAAATGTAATACTTATCATATTAAAAAATGTTAGCTTTTTATCTTAAAAGTAGATTGTTAACCTAAATAAATGTGAAAATAAGGAGTAATATTGAATTTTGGGATTAAATAACAAAGGAGGTGGATGTCATAATAGCAACAGCAATTATAGCAGCAGTAGTTGGTTTGGCTATAGGAATTGTAGCTGGATATTTTACAAGAAAAAATATATCAGAAGCAAAGATTGGCGAAGCAGATAGCTTAGCTAAGAATATAATAGATCAAGCAAACAAAGATGCAGAAACAATCAAAAAAGAAAAACTTTTAGAAGCAAAAGAAGAAATTCATAAATTTAGAAATGATGCTGAAAAAGAAAATAGAGAAAGAAGAAATGAATTACAAAAATATGAAAGAAGAGTAATTCAAAAAGAAGAATCTCTAGATAGAAAACAACAAAGTATGGAAAACAAAGAATCTAATTTAAATCAAAAGTTAAGAGCAGTAGATGAAAAACAAAAAGAAGTCGAAGCTATAAAAGTAAAACAACTTGAAAAATTAGAGGATATATCAGGTATTACAAGTGAAAAAGCAAAAGATATAATACTAAGTAATGCTGAAAAAGAAGTAAGACATGAAATGTCTATAATGATTAAAGAAATTGAAACTCAAGCAAAAGAAGATGCAGAGAAAAAATCGAGAGAGATAATTGGGTATGCAATTCAAAAATGTGCAGCAGACCATGTTGCAGAAACTACAGTAACAGTAGTTAATCTACCAAATGATGAAATGAAGGGTAGAATAATAGGTAGAGAAGGTAGAAATATTAGAACTTTAGAAACTCTAACAGGAATTGATTTAATAATAGATGATACTCCTGAAGCTGTAATATTATCTGGTTTCGACCCTATTAGAAGGGAAATTGCTAGAATAGCATTAGAAAAACTTATATCAGATGGAAGAATCCATCCTGCAAGAATAGAAGAAATGGTTGAAAAAGCTAAGAAAGAAGTGGACAACATCATAAAAGAATATGGTGAACAAGCTATATTCGAAACAGGTGTTCATAGTCTACATCCAGAATTAGTTAAACTATTAGGTAGACTTAACTATAGAACAAGTTATGGACAAAATGTTTTAAAACACTCTATAGAAGTTGCTCATATAGCTGGTATTATGGCAGCCGAAATAGGTGCTGATATTAAATTGGCGAAAAGAGCTGGTTTACTTCACGATATAGGTAAAGCAGTTGACCACGAAATGGAAGGTACACATGTTGAAATAGGTATGGATTTACTTAGAAGATACAAAGAATCTAAAGATGTTATCCATGCAATGAGTACTCACCATGGAGACTATGAACCTCAAACTGTTGAAGCCGTATTAGTCACTGCAGCAGATGCGATATCTGCAGCAAGACCAGGTGCTAGAAGAGAAACTCTAGAAGCCTACATTAAGAGATTAGAAAAACTTGAAGAAATTGCAAATTCATACGAAGGCGTAGATAAATCATTTGCAATTCAAGCAGGTAGAGAAATCAGAATAATGGTTAAACCAGAAAAAATAAATGATGAAGAAATACATCTATTAGCTAGAGATATAACTAAGAAGATCGAGGAAGAACTTGAATATCCAGGTCAAATAAAAGTTAGTATAATAAGAGAAACAAGAGCTGTAGAGTATGCAAAATAATGATTAAAATAGCCTCTCTTGAATTATTTCAAGAGAGGTTTTTTGTATAGAAATGTATTTATGGTAAATTATATATTTAAATGATATAATTTAAATATATATAAAATCTCTATCATAAAGCTATTAAAATCTACAGTTAATTTTACAATAAGAAAGAGAGGGGGCTTGCTATGAGTCAGTTTATAAGAATTAACTCTCAATTAGATGCATTAAGAATGAAAGAATTTGAAAAGAAATTTTATGAGAAGTTATCTGACAATGTAAAAATAGTACCAAAAGTAACGCCTTTTAAAGGAATAAATACAGATTTGATGTATATTAAAGATAATAAAATATTATTTATTAAATTTATGGATACTTCAGAAGAGATATTTTCTATATTAGATGAAGAATTAATTGAAGTGATGAATGAAGAATTTAATTTACTTAGATTAAAAATGGCCCAACATCACAGCAATATTTCATATAACTTTATTTATGTAATGCCATATGTAGAAATAGAAGATAAATATGAATTTGAAGAATTTGTAGATAATAATATTATAGACAAGACAAAATTAAACCAAATTATTGAAAATGAAATATATGTAGATAATTACTTAAAAGATAGAAATAATGAGATAGAGTTAAATATGTATATCTTAGATATATGCCCAGAATACTATACTTTAAATAATGAGATGCATATAAATAAAGATTTTAAAAAGATTACATTTGTAAATGACGATTATGAATACAGTGCAAATATGTTAGAAACAAATCAACTTATTAATGCATTGTCAATTGACTATGGAAATAATATATTTAAAGGTGGTTGTGGAACAGGGAAAACGACTATTTTATTGTCTAGAGCAATTAAGTTGGCGCGTGTATATCCACAACATAGATTTGCTATATTCGTATCTTCAAAAAAATTATACAATCAATTAAAAGAAGAGATAGATATTTTGTATAAAGAAAACTCTAATTTAGAGGTTCATACTTTAGCAACATTTTTATTTAAACTAGCTAAGAAATTTGACTTAATAGCTGATTATAGACTATTTAAACAAGACTATGAAAAATACCTTAATAATTTGATTAAACAAGCTAGAAATGTAATAAAAAATAAAAATATGTTTAAAGGTGTATTCATAGATGAGGCTGAAAACTTTAAACATGAAGAAATTGAATTTATTTCAGAATTTTTATATAAAACAAAAAATATATTTGATGTATATTATTGTGATGCTTTAAATATAACTAATGATTTAAATATATTTAAAAATAAACAAGATATAAATCCAGATAAGATGGTTTATTTAGATATAAATTATAGGCAAAGTAAAAGTTTAGTTGATTTTGTAAATAAATTTTGTCAAAACTCTAATAGCTATATAAGAGATTTAAGACCTCTTATAAATCATGATATATATTCACTAACTAAACCAATTCACAAAAAGGGACAAGATCCTGAGATAATAAAAGTAACTGACTTAGAAGAACAAATAGAATCTATTTTATGGGAGATTGATTATCTTACTAATAAAAAAGGATTAGATTACACAGATATAGCTATAGTATATCCATATAATAAGAAAAAATTAAAGAATGGAAAAACGATTTATTTCCAATACATTCTAAGAAAAGCTTTAGAAGAAGCTAAAATACCTTATATGATTGCTGAAGATGAGATAACAAAAATAACAAAAAAAGTAGGTATAACAATTTCGAATATATATGGAATAAGAAATTTAGAATATAAAGCAGTGATTTTCTGTGAATTAGAAATGCTATACAATCAAACAATTAGTGATACAAAGCAAGATTATCAGATAAATGATTTTGTAGGAGATTTAAATAAAATATATTTAGCTCTAAATGTTCCTACAGAGTACTTAAAAATTATAACTACATTTAATGAAGATTCAAGCGAAATAATAAAAATTCTAATAAAGTCTAGACAGTAAATAATTTAATTATAAGAAATAACTTATAAAAATCGCTTTAATCATGAAAATGATAAAGTGATTTTTTAGCTAAAGAATAAACTTGATATTGGGAAGGATAAAAGATATGGTTGAATCAAAAATACTTACAAAGCAAGAATTAAAGTTATACGATGAATTTTCAACAAATTTCACTCCTAAAACAAAAAGGGACTATTTATTGAAAATAATATATTTTAAAAAGTATTTAGAAGGACAATATTTATTAGAAGTAGATAAAGATGATTGTTGTAAATTTATAGAACATATAAAAGAAAAATACGCAAAATCGACGACAGAAAAGATATATAGTTATTTACATAGTTTTTACTCATTTTTATATAGAAACAAATACATGGAGATAAACCCATTTAATTATGTTCAAAAACCTATGGTAACAAGAGAAAAAGGAAAAGACGACGTATTAAGCATTCAAGAAATAAATAAACTTATAGATTCTTTATATAAATTAAATGCGAGAGATAGACTTATAATGGTATTTTTAACTACGACAGGTTGCATGTTAAATGAGCTAGTAGAAGTTAAATGGAAAGATCTAATTGTGGATGATAAAGATAATTACTATATAAGACTTGGTAAAGGTAAAAAAGAAAGAGTAGTAAAACTACACCCTTATTGTTTTAAACTTATAGAAGATTATAGATATCATTCAGGACTAAGCGAAATAATACTACCTACTGATGAATATATATTCACAACACAAAAGAGTAATTCTATAACAGATAGAAACGTGAGAATAATAGTAAAAAAAGCATTTGACTTAGCGGGACTTAAAAATTATTCTGCAAAAGATTTAAGACACTCTTATGCTGCAATAAGTTTAATGTTAGGAGCAGATAAAGAAGATATCCAAAAACAACTTGGTTGGAGCGATAAATACTATGCTATAAGATATAAAAACGTAATTGATTTTGTAGATAGTGAGAGTATAGATTATATAATGCAAAAGGAAAATATGAATATAAATAAAAAATAATAATAATGCCGTTAAAAGATAATACTAATACTAAAACATCATAATATTTTTAGATATGAAAATATAATAAATTAGAACAAATTTAAAAAAAGTATTGTTATAGTTCGCTAAATTATATATAATTATGATGTTAAAAAGAAATGAATTAAGGACGGTGCACAAATATGGATAATAAATATAGTACATATTCTAACCCTCTTACTGAAAGATATTGCAGTAAAGATATGAGTTATATATTCTCTCCACAATTTAAGTTCTCAACTTGGAGAAAATTATGGGTAGCTCTTGCAGAAGGTGAAAAAGAACTAGGAATAAATATAACAGATGAGCAAATAGCAGAATTAAAAGCTCATATAGATGATATAAACTTTGATGATGCGAAAAGAATCGAAAGAGAAGTAAGACATGATGTTATGAGTCATGTTCAAGCTTATGGTCTTCAATGTCCAAAAGCAAAAGGTATAATACATTTAGGTGCTACTTCAGCTTATGTTGGAGATAATACAGATGTAATACAAATGGATGAAGCTTTAAAATTAATAAGAGTTAAATTAGTAAACTTAATAAACAACTTAAAACAATTTGCTCTTAAAAATAAAGATATTCCGACTTTAGGATTTACTCACTTCCAAGCAGCTCAGCTTACAACAGTTGGAAAAAGAGCAACTTTATGGGCGCAAGACTTAATAATAGACTTAGAAGACTTAAACTACAGATTAGCTAACATGAAACTTAGAGGAGTTAAAGGAACTACTGGTACTCAAGCTAGTTTCGTAGCTTTATTTGAAGGTGACAGTGCAAAAATAAAACAATTAGACAAAATAGTATGCAACAAAATGGGATTTGAATCTTCTTATGCTGTAAGTGGACAAACTTATACAAGAAAATTAGACTCTCAAGTTTTAAATGTACTAGCAGGTATAGCTCAAAGTATGCATAAAATGACTAACGATATAAGATTACTTCAACATCTTAAAGAATTAGAAGAGCCATTTGAAAAGAAACAAATAGGTTCATCAGCTATGGCATATAAGAGAAATCCAATGAGAAGTGAGAGAATATCATCACTTTCAAAATTCATAATAGCTGAATCTATTTCTCCAGCTATGGTAGAAGCTACTCAATGGTTAGAAAGAAGTTTAGATGACTCTGCTAACAAAAGACTTTCTATACCACAAGCATTTATGGCAGCTGATGCTATACTTGAAATAGGTATAAATGTAACTGATGGATTAGTAGTTTATGAAAGCATGATAAATAAACACATAAACGAAGAACTACCATTTATGGCAACTGAAAATATATTAATGGAAGCTGTAAAAAGAGGTGGAGATAGACAAGAGCTACACGAAGAGATAAGAGAATTATCTATGAAAGCAGCTTACAGAGTTAAACACGAAGGTTTAAACAACAACTTAATAGACTTAATACTAGAATCTGACAAATTCGACATGTTAAAAAGAGAAGAAATATCAGATATACTAGACCCTATGAAATTCGTAGGTAGAGCTCCAGAGCAAGTTGTAGAATTTGTAGAAGAATACTTAAACCCAGCAATAGAGCCATTTAAAGAATTTATAGGTGGTTTAGACGTAGACTTAAAAGTTTAATTTTAAAAATAAATATTATAAAATATATTAAAAAGGCTCCTAGAAATAAGATATATTTCTGGGAGTTTTATTTATGAGATAAATCAAAAAATATAATAAAATTAAAAATATTAATAAAATATATCCAAAAAATATTGTACTGAAAATAACTTTAGTGTAAAATATACACAGAAAACAAAATAACAGCAATCTGAGGTGATCAAATGAAATGTATAGTGACAGATACAATAAGCTTTTTATCAAACACATTTCCAAAAATTTATTCTAGTTTATACTTAAACTATTTAAAACAATATTCTGGATTATATGATGTAAACAAAACTCAATTAAGAGCATTAGTATTCATGAGAAATTATGGCGAAATAAGTATGACAGAATTATGTGCTAAGTTAAACATAGAAAAGGGTAGTTTAACTAGTATGATAGATGATTTAAGTAAAAAGGGATATGTTTATAGGGAGAAAAATCTTAAAGACAGAAGAAAATACATGATAGTTATAACTGAAGAAGGTAAGCAAATAGCTGCTGACTTTACAGAAAAACTAAGCAATGATTTAGAAGAAAAATTCTTTAAATTAAATACTGAGGATAGAGAGAAATATCTAGATGCTATAGAGACTCTAGAGACTTTATTAAATAAAAGTGAATTAAACTAATAACTTAAAGGGGATATGATAACGTATCCCCTTTAATATTTTTAACTAAGTTTTATTAACTAAGCGTTTGCCATAGCAGTTTTATAAGCTTTTAATCCCTCTGCTAACAATTTACCTGCGACTTTAAGATCTTCTTCTTTTAATATGTAAGCAAGTCTTACTTCGTCACGTCCAAGGCCATGAGTAGCGTAAAAACCTTCAGCTGGAGTGGCCATTACAGTTGCATTATCCATACGGAAATCAGTCAACATCCATTTTACAAAATCCTCAGCATTATCAACTGGAAGTTTAGCAACTATATAAAAAGCACCCATAGGTTTTTTACATATAACGCCGTCAGCTTTCATAAGTTCGTTATACAATGTATCTCTTCTCTTACAATATTCTTCATTTACTTGTTTTAGATAAGAAGCTGGAGTTTCATTGAATAAAGCAGCAGCACCTAATTGTTCTAGAGTAGCTATACAAAGTCTACCTTGGCATAATTTCATGATTTCACCTATTAATTCAGCGTTTTTACAAGCTATAGAACCTATTCTAGCACCACAAGCGCTATATCTTTTAGATACGGAATCAATTATTACACATCTATCTTCTATTTCTTTTACATTACCAAAACTAGTATAGTCAAGACCTTCATATATAAATTCTCTGTAAACTTCATCAGCAACAATCCATAAATCATGTTCTTTTGCTATTTCAGCTAACATATAAACCTCATCCTTAGTATAAACACATCCAGTTGGATTTCCAGGATTAGAGACTAATATACCTTTAGTTTTTTCATCTATTAAAGCTACTATTTTTTCTTTTGGAGGAAGGTGGAACCCATCTTCAGCTTTAGTAGTTATAGGTTTAACTTCCATATTAATAGATTGACCAAATCCATTGTAGTTAGTGTAGAAAGGTTCAGGTATTAAAATATTATCCCCAGGGTCACATATAGCCATAAATGTGAATAATAAAGCCTCACTACCACCATTAGTTACTAAGAAATCATCTTTAGAAAAATGCATATCATAAGTTTCATAGTATTTTTGTAAAGCATTTATTAATTCAGGGAGACCTTGAGAGCCAGCATATTCAAGAACGGGTTCATTGAAGTTTTTAACGGCTTTAAAGAAACATTCTGGAGTTTTTATATCAGGCTGTCCGATATTTAAATGATAAACTTTAACACCGTCTGATTTCGCTTGAGCAGCGAATGGTGCAAGTTTTCTGATTGGAGAAGCTTGCATAGATTTTAATCTTTTAGAAAATTTCATAGAAGAATACCCCCTTTTATATTTAAAAATAAAATTAGATTTATATATGTTAACCTATTAATATATTAGCATAAATTGGTAAAAAAATCATAAATTATCTGATATAAAAAAATATATTGAATTTCAAAAATAATATAAAAATAAATATAGACGATACTTTTTTATATTATTTTTGTGATTAAATATAAAATATGTAAGATTTAAAACGAATATTTATATTTAAATGAATAATAAATAAATTATTCTTAAAACAAAAGTAAAGGCTTAAAAATATATTGTGAAATTTATTTTAAAATATATAGTTAAAAACCTTTAATATAGATATAATAAAGAAGAGAAAATAAACAAAAGGAGAAAATAATGAAATTTATATCATGGAATGTCAACGGAATAAGAGCTTGTGTGACAAAAGGATTTTTAGACTTTTTTAAGGAAATAGATGCAGATATATTTTGCTTACAAGAAACAAAACTTCAAGAAGGGCAAATAAATTTAGAGTTAGATGGATACCATCAGTATTGGAATTACGCTGAGAAAAAAGGGTATTCAGGAACTGCTATATTCACAAAACAAAAACCGCTTTCTGTAAATTATGGAATACAAATAGAAGAGCACGACAAAGAAGGAAGAGTAATAACACTAGAATTCGAAAATTTCTATTTTGTAACAGTATATACTCCAAATTCACAAACTGAATTAAAGAGATTAGACTACAGAATGAAATGGGAAGATGATTTTAGAAACTACCTACTTAACTTAAATTCTAAAAAAGGCGTAGTAGTTTGTGGAGATTTAAATGTAGCACATAAAGAAATAGATTTAAAAAATCCAAAGACAAATAGAAAAAATGCAGGATTTACAGATGAAGAGAGAAATAAATTTACTGAGCTTTTAGATAGTGGATTTATAGATACATATAGATATTTTAATCCAGATAAAGAAGGAATATATTCATGGTGGTCTTATAGATTTAAAGCTAGAGAAAAAAATGCTGGATGGAGAATAGATTACTTCTGTACTTCAAAAGATCTAGAAGAGAATTTAGTCAGTGCATATATACATACAGAGATATTAGGCTCAGACCATTGTCCAATAGAATTAATAGTAAAAGACTTAAAATAGATTTATTATAGAAGTAAAAAGAAGCTGTTTTATTAGTAAATATAGACTAATATAATAGCTTCTTTTTACTTCAAATACTTACGTATTTTTGTTATTTTTTGTATTAAGTAGATATTTATTTTTTCTCCCCATATTATAAGCTGCATTGATTACTTTTTTCTCTTCCTTTGTAAGTTCTCTTTTTAACATATTTTTAAATTCACCAAATAATTTATCATAATCTATCTTTAATTTCTGCTTTTGCTTTTGTTTTTCTTTTTTTGAAAGATTATAAGTATAAGTTTCTGGCTTTATATTTTTATTATTTATTTTTTGAAAAACAAGTGATGTATAATATGCATCATTTAAAGCGTTGTGATACTTTTTGTCTTGTTCTAATTCTAATATTGAAATAGCATTTTGTAATCCAATACATTTTCCTACAGGATTATTAAAAAAGCTAGAAGCATGTTGTTGAATATTGATATACATTGTTGGAAGATTATCTAAAGGTATATTGTAAAAAAGTATATTTCTATGAAGTTCTTTTAAATCATTTGTTCCCCAAGTACCGAATATAGCATTTTTAGAACCTATAAATTGTAAAAAGTCTTTATATACATCTTTAAAAGAAGGTGCATTTTTTAAATCACTATTTGTTATCCCAGTCATTTTTTTTACAAAAGGATGTATATCCTTATAAATTTCAGACTTGATATAACTTGAAAAAGTATCTAATATATTTAAATTAGAATCTAATTTAATCGCACCAATTTGTATTATTTCAAATGGACATTTAGCATTTGAAACAGTTTTATTATTAACCCTGTCAAAACCCTGGTTAAATTCTAAATCAAAAATTATATAGTTCATAATAATTTCTCTCCTAAAATCTGTATAGTTGTATAATATATTTATGTCGCATATTTCAAAATTTAAAAATCTTGAATAAGTGAATTTATTAGCCTCAAAATTGGATTTTACATATATTTAATTATAGCATTAAATCGATAAAAAATATGCTTTTACTATTAATATATGAGAAAATTAATTTTTGTTATCATAATGAAATAATGATAAAATAAATAAAATATATTGCATATTTTTATAAAATTTTATATAATAAGTAAAACATTTAATACGAATGAAATGTGCAAAAATGCGCAAAAAATACGGATTTATTTGAGATTGTAGGGGGACTATTTTTTTATGAAAAAACAAATTCATGTAATAGACAAAAGAAAAGTGAGTAATGAAGAGTTAAAACAAATATTATTAGAAAACAAAAACATAAAATTTGTATCTCTAATGGGTGTTGACCTTGGTGGAAATGCCACAGATGAAAAAATACCAGTAAGTTTATTATTAGATGATGTAGATGATTTTCTAAAATCTGCAATACAAACAGATGGATCAAGTGTTGAACTTCACAACATAGCAACATTAAACAATGCAAAAGTAGATTTAATGCCAGACCAAGATTGTAACTGGTATGTAGATTATAATTTACAAAATATCGACAGTGAAACAGGACTTCCAGTAGGAACTCTTAAAATACCAGCTCTTTTAATACACGATAATAAAAGAGTAGGTTCAAGAGGAATACTTAGAAAAGCTCAATCTAACTTTAAAAAATCATTAATAGAGATATTTACTGAGTATCCAAAAATGTTAAACAGTATAGGTGTAGATAGTGTAAATGATATAGAAGATATTGTTTTAACTGCAGCTACTGAATTAGAATTCTGGGTAAATACTCCTGAAGATAAAGCTGATTTAGAGCAATTATCTGTATCACAAAGTTTAAAAGAACAATACTGGAAAAGAACTCACGGAATAATAAGAACTTGTTTAGAACAATCACTAGAAAAATTAGAAAAAATGGGAATATCTCCAGAAATGGCTCACAAAGAAGTTGGTGGGATCGCTAGTTCTATAACTAGAGATGGAAAAACTAAGCATGCTATGGAGCAGCTTGAAATATCTTGGAAATTCGATACTCCAATACAAGCAGCTGACAATGAAATGGCAGTAAGGGAAGTAGTAGAAGATATATTTTCAATGAACGGTCTAGAAGTTACATTTAAAGCAAAACCAATTCAAGGAGTTGCAGGAAGTGGTGGACATACTCACTTTGGAGTAAGTTTAATACTTAAAGATGGAACATTTAAAAATTTATTTGCTCCGCAAGATATGACGAAAGACTACTTAAGTGAAGCTGGATACGGTGCTTTAATGGGACTTTTATACAACTATGAAGTTATAAGCCCTATAGTTACTAATAGTATAGATGGATTTGAAAGACTTGTACCTGGATTTGAAGCTCCAGTTTGTGTAGTTACTTCACTAGGACATACTTATGAAACTCCATCAAGAAACAGATCTGTACTTGTAGGACTTATAAGAGATGCTAAAAAGCCTAAATCACTTAGATTTGAACTTAGATCTCCAAATCCACTTTCAAACACTTACTTAGTAATGGCAGCTGGATACCAAGCTATGTTAGATGGTATAAAATTTGCAGCTAAGAGTGGTTTAGATACTAAAGCTTTAGAAAAAGAATTATCTAAAGATATCGGGGAAGAAGGTTTATACCTAGAAAAAGATAGAAAATACAGAGATGAAAACAATGTATTTGATTATTATAATGATGAAGAAAGAAATGAAAGATTTGGAATGCCACCTGCTACAGTATATGAAAATATGCTAAATCTTGATAAATATAAAGAAAAATTAGAATGTTTAAAAGATGGAAATGTATTTACTGATAGTATAATTGACTCATTTAAATACGGTTCACTTGATAAGTGGAAAAAAGAATTAAGACATAGAATAATACATGATGACATGGAATTATTAAGAGGTTATGTAAAATTACACAATAAAGAAAATATGGATGCTCTAGATGAAGTTAATTGGAATAAAATTTCTGATATAAAATTCAATATCATGAAAGATACATTAACTAGAAAATCATTATTTACAAGAATAAATGATGCTATAGATGCTAAGGATTATGAAAAAGTTTCAGAATTACAATTAGAGCTTAGCAAATATATGAAAGAAATAAGAGTACTATATTCAACTTACAAAAAAAATATTTATTAATTTAAAATTTAAACTGCTATATAGAAATTTTATCTATATAGCAGTTTTTTAATTGCAAGGAAATTATATTTATTTATAAATTATGGATAAGTATAATTTCATTACATGGATTTTAAAAAATCTAAACTTTTAAGCCTCTTTATGATAATGATTTTGTAAAAAATTAAAATATAATAATGGGAGATATATAAACTTGGAAATTAAAGTGTTTATAAGTATATAAAGTAGATATGAAATAATAAAAATATTATAATCAGATATGATGCAATCTTCCTCAAATAACAATATGTATCGTGTTTTAATATAGGAAAATCAAAGGTAATAATTATTATTAATAAAAAAGAAATTAAAATATTAAAATTAAAAAAATTGATATATCTAAACATAGAAGCTGAATAAATCAAAAATGATATAAAACAAATCCCTACAAAAAATCTATTATTTTTTGATAAAAAAGGCAAAGTTCTATTTATCAATTTCCTTATACTTATTTTATTTATTTTAAAATAAATATCTTTTAGAAGGTATAAGAGCAAATTAATAAATAACATTATAGTGCATATAATTCCACTAATCATGCCTAATATTTTAATCATAAGATCACTCCTCAATATAAAATATTTGTTACTAATTATATATTTAATAAGATGACAAAAAAGTATATTTTAAACAAAAAAATATAGGGGTTTTAAAAGTTAATTACAAATTTGTTAAATATAAAGTTAGTGATAATTTAGAGGAATTATAATTCTAAAAATAGAATATATAAATATAAAATGTATTTATTTGATATATGATAACAATCATTATATTTTATAAATAACAAAAAGTGATTTTTAACATATTTTATAGTATATATGGTCTTTTCATTATCTAATTAGAAAAGTAAAAAGAGGGGAGCCGATTTTATGAAACGTAAACTAATACAAGAGAGTTTAATTTATTGTATCTTACCGATAATTGCAATCGCAGTTTTTTATAATCAATATTCAAGTATCCCATGGCTAATTTTAACTGTAGGTTTTTTATATACTTTTTATACTAAGAAAAAAGAAAATAGAATAAACTATACATTTATGTCGTTTTTTATAATATTTAGTATTTATTTTCTAATAACAAACAATATGAAAAGTAATCTATTAATTCAATTTAACTTAGGGTTTGTTATGTTTTTAGCTATACTGACATTAATCTTAGAAGCTGTAGATATGAGTATATGTAAAATTGCATTTCAAGATATTTTAATGATGTTAGGCGAAAGCAAGATGAGCATATATAAAATAGGCAAGAAAAGTAAAGTAAGCTTAAACTTAAAAAAATTATCTACAATAATTATAGTAGAATTATTGAGTTGTGATTTGATAGGGATTTATTGTATCAATATCAAAAATATGAAGAACTTAAGTTATATGGTAAGTTATGAAATTTTAGCTATTATAATCTTCACATTAATAGAATTATATCAATTAAATATAATCAGAAGTAAAATAAAATACATAAAATATAAGAATAACAAGCTTATAAAAGAAAAAGTTGACTTAGGTAAAGTTATTAATTTAGAACAGTATAGATAATAAAAAAGAGGTTTTTAAAACCTCTTTTTTAATTCCAACCTATTAACTAAAGCAACGGAATCTTTGATTTGTTGGCGCCATAAGAAAAGAGAATTTTTAAATTCTAAGGAAACTATACTTATAGAAGCTCCATTACGTAATCGCCGATTTTTTCTGGATTTATATTTTTCTTCACATGGACTAAATTTTCTAACATAAAATTAAATCTATGGTCTAAATCACCATTTACCATTAAATCAAAAATTTCTTGTAATTCTGCATCATTATTATATACAATGCCGATTCCTTTATCTATTATAAATTTTGAGTTTTCGATTTCTTGACCTACCTTAGGTGTCTTTATAATAATTGGTATTTGAGCATTTATAGCTTCAAATAAAGTTGCACCACCGGGTTTAGTTACTAAAAGATCATTATCTTTAAGAAGTTCAGGCATATTAGTTACAAATCCCAATACTTCTATATTTTTTAGCGGTTTTTTAACTGTTAAATTGTTAAATAGTTTTTCGTTTTTTCCAGTTACAATAGTAACATGAAGTTTGTCTTTATAATTGTCACAAAACTCATCTAGCCATCTAACAAAATCTTCATCAAAGTCAAATAAACCTCTACCACCGCCCATAAGAAGTACATTGTATTTTCCATCTTGGAAATATACTTTATCTTTTATATTAAACCTCTTATCTGTCGGCACACCAGTAACTCTAAAAATATCAGGATTTAATCCTTTTTGAACATATCTATGTTTAATCTCATAAGTAGGAACAAAATACATATCAGTATTTGGGAAAATCCACTCTAGACTATCTACAACATCAGTTATAACTGTTATACAGGGGATAGGTGTATTTTCCTTTTTTGAATTAAAATCATGAACACATCCAGCAGCTGATGGAAATGTAGATATTATTAAATCTGGTTTTATTTCTAATATATACTCTGTTAATTTTGGAGTATATATTTTATAAGTTATATCAAACTTTGAATTAAAATTCTTTTTAGCATAATAGTAATAATTATAAAGTTCTGGAACATACTTAGTATTTCTCTCGTACATTTTAACCATTGGGTTATTTATGCGTGGGATACTGGCATTTATAAAGTTTTGAATTACTATATTATAATTTGGATTTTTTTCTAAAATATATTCTTTTATAGCATTTGCTGCACTGACATGACCAGCACCAAATTGAGCAGTTAATATTAATATAGTCTTATTAATATTATTCAAAATATCACCTCCAATTAAAAATAATACCATTTATAGTATTATACAGTTATATCAAATTTAAAGCAAATTTTATACAAATATTTACTAAAATTAATAACAGGTTTACTAAAATAAGTAAAAATAAAAAATAAAGGAAAAAGATAATAAAGAGCAAATTAGATATAGAGGTGATTTTATGGATGATGTAAAATCTAAAAAAACTCAAGAAATAAAAGGAGACGATTTTTCTGAATTAATAAAGTTGGTATTATTTTCGGGAATAGGATGTTGTATATTTTTCTTACCACTTAGTATAAATAGACAAGTTGTTTTTCCTGTATTTTTTATTACAAATTTAGTTTATTTAAAATATGAAGGATTTGTATATATTTGTATAATCGTATTTATTGCACTTTTAGCTATAAAAGAAATAGCAAAAAATGAAAAGACTCTAATAGATAAAGTAGATATTGTATTAAAGTTCATATCGTTACTAATATTAATTGTTTTAACTACTAAAAATGAATTTATATTTTTTAAGGATGAAAACTTAATTCAGATAATGAAAGAAAGTATATTTAAAATTATAATATTTCTACCAATAAGCTCTATATTTTTACCGTTTTTACTCGATTATGGATTATTATATGTTTTTGATTGTTGCTTTGGAAGATTTACAAAAAAGTTTTTTAGAGCTAGCGGAAAAAATATACTTATATGTGCGCTATTCTTTTTTGTAGATGGATTTTTAGGATTTTATGTAATTTATAAATTATACAAAGAAGGAAGGCTTAGAAAAAATGAAGCTATTTCTGGAATATTAAACTACCCAATTTTACATATTTCAATAGTAGTATATATAGCAGATCAATTGAAAATAAATTTTTTACCTCTCATAATATGTTATTTATTTGTATTTATAATAACAAATCTAATTATATGCAGAATATATCCTATAAAAAATAAAGAAAAGACATTTTTTATAAAAAATAAATTTAAAGAAAAATCATTTAAAAGAAATAAACTTAAGATGTCTATATTGTTGTACTTAGAAAATTCTCAGAAAAAGAATTTATTTAAAACTATTTTGCGTAATTTCAATGAAACTATAAATATAGCTTCAAATATTATACCAATTTTATTAATTGTATTTTTATTTATAGATATAATAACGAGAAATGTAAATATAGTAAATACGATTGGATGGGGATATGAAGTTATTTTGACTAAATTAAAAATGCCTTATCCAGATTATATTTCAAAATCAATTGTATTAGGATTTTTTAATCAAATTTATTCTATTGAAGTATTAAATAATGGGATTACATTTATATCTAGATTGACAATTGCAATAATTATTATTTGCCAGGGAATATCACTTACAACAAATATAATTTTTATTAGAGTATATATGAGATTTATTGATTATAAGGATATTATTTTAGTTTATTTAGAAAAAATATTAATTATGACATTTATAATATTTATAATTTATTATTTTTATCTCGGATTTTCAGCATAGATTTTTTAAAACAGACTTTTATTCCTCTTGTAACCAGTTTTTTAACTTTACATATAAT
>NZ_JBCLNH010000014.1:0-93781 GCF_039062665.1 Clostridium sp. 2218st1_F5_2218SCRN_220325
CATAAACCTTAAAACAAATATTTGGTATAATTAATCTTTAAAGTATATTTATACATAAATATAATAAATTTTTATTTATTAGCAATATAATATATTTATTGGGTGAAGAGGAGAATATTATGGAGTTTTTTAAGAAGTACAGGAATATAATATTAAAATATAGTTTTCTATTATTTCTAATGATTTTTACTGTTTATTTAGTTTTTCAAAATTTAGATATAAATTCTATAGAAAAAATAAAAGATATAATAAATAAAAAATACATAGTAATGGGAGTCTGTGCAATCTTAGTATATATGATTTTAGAAGGAATAATTTTAAAACAAATACTTGATGCTCAATATAAAGTAAACGAAAAGTTATTAGGCGTTAAGTTGGCTAGTATGGGATTTTATTATAACCTAGTAACACCATTTGCATCTGGAAGCCAACCTATGCTTATATATGTTTTATCTAAATATAAAGTTCCATTAGGTGAAGCTACAGGAATAATAACAAACAAAACGTTATTGTATCAATCTGTAGTAACTATATACTGTGCAGTATTATTTGTATTAAATATGGGAATATTAAAAAGTCAAATACCAGGGGTAATATCTTTAGTTATACTTGGTTTAGGAATAAATGCATTTACCATTTTAATAGCAGTTTTAGCAATTTTAAATCCTGTAAAACTAAAGGCTGTAAGTAGTTTTTTAATACAACATATTTCAAAATTTAAAATTCTAAGATTTTTAAAAAATAAAGAAGAGAAAATAAATAAATTTATAGATGCATACAGCATCTCAGTTAAATTTTTTATGACAAATAAAAAGTTATTATTTAAAACAACAGTATTAACAGTAATCCAACTTACTGCGTATTTTAGCGTATCTTATTGGATATATAGATCATTTAATTTAAATCAAAATCATCTTGTTTATTTAATAACTTTACAAACACTTTTATATATGGCTGTTTCACCTATACCAACTCCGGGTAATATAGGTGCTAATGAGATAGCATTTTTTAGTATATTTAATGGTGTATTTCCAAAATCAATATTGGGATATGCAGTACTTTTATATGGCGCATTAGTATATTATTTTATTTTGATTACAAGTGCTATATTGACATTATTGACACATGCTCAAATTAAAGAGAAACCGACAATTGCAGATAATAGCAACGTTAGTAAAATATAAATTTTTATTTTAAGGAGATAAATTATGACATTTAAAAAAATAAATGAAAACGAACAACAAAACTTACATGATAGAAGTTGCATGATATTAGTTAATTTTAATGCTAAGGAACTTGCAGCAATAAAAACAGTAAGCAATTTTGCTGGGATAAGAGATAGAATAGCTGTAACTAGCAAAAATGGAAATACAAAAATAAACGATATATTAGACGGAAATATGCTTGATGATAATGAAGAAGTATGGAGTGAAAAAGCTATTATATTTAATAATATACCGACTACTAGAGTTTCTGGATTTTTAGATGGATTAAAAAAGATGAAAATAAGAAGACCATTAACTGCTATGGTTACAGAAGTATCAATAGACTGGAAACTAAATACATTAATATACAACTTAAAAGAAGAGAGAAAAGCAATATCTAAAGGACAATTTGCAGAACATAAATAATAAACTTTGAAATAGACCTTATTTTTATATAGGGTCTATTTTTTATGTGATTTTTTAATAGGTAAAAATTAATTTTAAAAAGCAGAAATTATAAGATTTTAAAGGAATTTGTAATTTGCTGTGGAATTAAATTTATTAATGCAAAAACTTAAAAACTTCATACATTATAATTAAAAGGAGAGATGGTATGCATTATTTAGAAGCGCTAGAAAAATTAAAAAAAGGTAGCAAACTTTATTTAGAATGTCAGAGTAATCCATCAATTTTTCATCAGGAACTGCGTGAAGAATTAAAAAATAAGGGACAAAAGCCTTATGTAACAATAATAACTTGTTCTGATTCTAGAGTTCCAGTACAACATATTTTTTCTGCAAGTATGGGAGAATTATTCATTATAAGAAATGCAGGAAATATAATTGGAGATTTTGAAATAGGTTCAGCAGAATATGCATCAGAACATTTAGGAGTTGAGTTAATTGTTGTATTAGGACATACTCATTGTGGAGCAGTTGATGCAACAGTAAGAAATCAAGGACACAGTTATATAAAGTCTATAACTGAAAAAGTTTCAGAAGCTATTGGAACTGAAAAAGACCAACGAAAGGCAGAAGTATTAAATGCAAAATATGGTGTAGAATGTTTGAAAAAAAGTGAAGTTTTAAGTGAATTAGAAAAGCAAGATAAGTTAAAAATCATTTCAGCTATGTACGATATAGAATCAGGAGAAGTTATATTTGAAGATATTAAATAATAAAAAATGAATAATAACTATAAATTTAAAATAAAATAATATTATATTTAATGTTTTGAGATATATGTATCTCAATTTTTTTTTGATTATAATTAAATTAACTATAGAAAGGGGATAATAATTATGAAAGTTTTAATTACTGTAAAAATTAGTGACGAACAATTAGAAAAAATAAAAAGTCTAGGATATGAGATTATAAGAATATCTGAATCGAAAATCAAAAATTGTGAAGAAGTAGATGATGCAGATATATTAGTCACTTATAATCCTTTTAAAAGATTAGATATATCAAAAATGAAAAATTTAAAATATATAATGCTTACAAGTGTAGGATTTGATCAATTACCAAAAGAAAAAGTCATAAAACAAAATATACAAGTAACTAACAACAGAGGTGGATATAGCATACCTATGTCAGAGTGGATAGTTATGTGCATATTAGAAATATATAAAAAATCTAAAATGCTTTATAAACAACAGCAAGATAAAGTTTGGCATATGGATTTTGGAATAAGTGAACTTTATGGAAGTAGAATTGGCTTTTTGGGAACAGGAACAATTGCTGTAGAAGCTGCAAAAAGACTTAATGGATTTGGAGTGGAAATATGGGGGTACAATACTAATGGACGTGAAGTAGAATATTTTGATAGATGCTTTGGAAAAAATCAAATAAATGAAATATTTAAAAACTGCGATGTAGTAGTTAGTACAATGCCTTGCACAGAAAATACAATAGGAATGATTGATAAGGATAAATTTGAATTAATGAAACAAGGTTCTAGCTTTATAAATGTTGGAAGAGGAAAAATCGTCAACGAAGAAGATTTAATAAAATATCTAGATAAATTTAAGGGTGTTGCATTAGACGTATTTGAACAAGAGCCACTTCCAAAAGAAAGCCCACTATGGGATGCTGACAATGTAATTGTTACACCTCATAATTGTTGGGTATCTGATAAAAATGATATAAGAGTAGAGAAATTAATGTATTCTAATTTAAAAAAATATAAAGAAGGCAAACAAGTAGATAATATAGTAAATATAGAAAGAGGATATTAAAAAATAGAGTTTTTAAATAAAGATAATTTTTCTTGGGTTATAAAATAATCTACAAATTTATGATAATATAAATAAGACTAATTTATATTTAGTTAAAAAATAATCTTATATTATTAATTTAATATTAGCATTAAAAAAGTAGAATTTAGATAATACTATGATTATATAAAAAGTTAAGGAGTTTAATGTATGAGTGCTCAAAAGAGAATTGAAGAATTGATAAATTTAATAAATTATCACAATGACAAATATTATAATCAAGATTCACCAGAGATAGAAGATTTTGAATATGATAATTTAATGAAAGAATTAATCAAGTTAGAAGAAGAAAATCCAGAATTAAAAAGAAATGATTCACCATCAAATAGAGTTGGTGGGAAACCATTAGACAAGTTTGAACAAGTTGTACATAAAATACCGATGCTTAGTCTTTCTAATGGATATTCATGGGAAGATTTAAAAGATTTTGACTCAAGAGTTAGAGATGCAGTAGGGCAAGATGTTGAATATGTAGTTGAATTTAAAATAGATGGTCTATCAGTAGGACTTAATTACAATAATGGAATATTTGAAAATGGTGCTACAAGAGGAAATGGTACTGTTGGAGAAGATATTACTAAAAACTTAATGACTATAAAAAATATACCTCTTAATATAGATGAAAAAGACGAACTTACAGTAAGAGGAGAGGTTTATATATCTAAAAAGGATTTTGAAGCAATAAATAAAATCCAAGAAGAACAAGACCAACCTTTATATGCCAATCCAAGAAATTTAGCTGCGGGGTCTTTACGTCAACTAGATTCTAAATTAACAGCTAAAAGACCTCTAGATATATTTATATTTAACTTAGAGGATATGAATTCTAAACAATTTAAAACACATAGCGAATCATTAGAATACTTAAAAACATTAGGTTTCTCAGTAAGCCCAGATTTTAAAGTATTCAAGACTATGGATGAAGTAATAGAACATATAAAATATTGGACTGATCATAGAGAAGATTTAGAATTTGGAATAGATGGAATGGTTATAAAAGTAAATAACCTAGCTCAAAGAGAGCAAATGGGTTATACTGCGAAAAGTCCAAGATGGGCAATTGCATATAAATTCCCAGCAGAAAGAAAACAAACAAAATTATTAGATATAGTTGTGGAAGTTGGTAGAACTGGAACAATAACGCCAACAGCAGTTTTAGAACCGATAAGACTTGCCGGAACAACAGTAAGTAGAGCAACACTTCACAATGAAGATTATATAAATGAAAAAGATATAAAAATAAACGATACAGTATTAGTTCAAAAAGCAGGGGACATAATACCACAAGTAGTTGAAGTTATAAAAGAGAAAAGAACAGGTGATGAAATAACATTTAACATGCCAGAAGAATGTCCAGTATGTGGTGAGCCTACAGTTAGACTAGAAGGAGAAGCAGCAGTTAAGTGTATAAATATATCTTGTCCTGCACAAATTAGAAGAGGAATTATCCATTTTGCATCTAGAGAAGCTATGGACATAGACGGATTAGGAGAATCTATAATCACTTTATTATTAAAAGAAGGATTAATAAAAGATATAGCGGACTTATATTACCTTAAAAAAGAACAAATATCAGTTCTTGAGAGAATGGGTGATAAATCAGCGACTAACTTAATCAATGCCATAGAAAAATCAAAAGAAAATGATTTATGGAGATTTATAAATGGACTAGGTATAAAACTAATAGGAACAAAAGCTGCAAAAATATTAGCAAGTGAATTTAAAGATTTAGATAAATTAATGAATGCAACAGAATCAGAATTAATAAACCTAGAAGAGTTTGGTCAAACTATGGCAGATAGTGTAGTAGAGTTCTTTAAAGAAGAAAAAAATATATCAGTTATAGACAAACTAAAAGCTGCAGGGGTAAATACTAAATTAATTGAATCAGGAAATGAAGATATACCGAAAATATTTGAAAAAATGAAGATAGTTTTAACTGGAACTCTTCCAACATTAAAACGAAATGATGCTAAAGAAATGATAGAACAAAGAGGTGGAAAGGCTACTTCAAGTGTAAGTAAATCTACATCTTTCGTTTTAGCAGGTGAAGAAGCCGGCTCTAAACTGACAAAAGCTAATGATTTAGGCATAAAAGTTATAGACGAAGATAAATTTTTACAATTAATAAATTTAAAAACTAACGAAGAGGTTTTAAGTAATTTATAAAATTAATCAAAAACGTCCGTTAATAACTTCATCAACCTTATATAAAAGTTGATTTTACCTTATAAATGTAGTAAATTAGTCAAAGTAGTGATAGAATTATTTAGAGAATGAAGTTATTTAACGGAATTTACGAATTTAATATTCAAGAGAAGTATTTGATTTTAGAAAGGAAAAAACATGACTAGAATTGATGGTAGAGAGTTTGATCAAATTAGGGATTTAAAAATAACTAGAAATTATACAAAATATGCAGAGGGGTCTGTATTTATAGAAATGGGTGATACAAAAATATTATGTAATGCATCTATAGAGGATAAGGTTCCTCCCTTTCTAAGAAACACAGGAACTGGATGGATAAATGCAGAGTATTCTATGTTACCTAGATCGACTCAACAAAGAAAAATAAGAGATGCATCTAGAGGTAAAATAGATGGTAGAAGTCAAGAAATACAAAGATTAATAGGTAGGGCTATTAGGTCAGTAATTGATTTAGAAAAATTGGGAGAGAGAACTATCTGGATAGATTGTGATGTAATACAAGCAGATGGTGGTACTAGAACAGCATCAATCACAGGGGCATTTGTAGCTGTATTAGACGCTATAAATAAATTACATAAAGATAAAGTAATAAAACATATGCCAGTTAGAAACTTTGTATCAGCAATAAGTGTTGGTATAGTAGATGGAGAATATTTACTTGACTTATGTTATGAAGAAGATTCAAAAGCACAAGTAGATATGAACATAATAATGACTGATAAAGGTGAATTTGTTGAGTTACAAGGAACAGGGGAAGAATGTCCTTTCTCAAGAAAAGATTTAGAAAAACTTCTAGAGCTAGGAGAAAAAGGTAATAAAATGTTACTAAAAGCTCAAAGGGAAGCTTTAGGTGAAATAGCTGATGAGATTCTAGGTGTGGATTATGGTAATGACGTAGTTATAGCTACAGGAAATGCACACAAATTAGAAGAAATAGGTGACATATTAAAGGACTTAGATTATAATATATATTCATTGAAAGATGTCGACCTTGGTGGACTAGAAATCGAAGAAAATGGTAAAACATTTGAACACAATGCCTTAATAAAAGCTAGAGAAGTTGCAAAAAGAACAAAAATGATAACTATAGCTGATGATTCTGGCCTTGAAGTTGATGCAATAGGTAAAAAACCAGGCATATATTCTGCTAGATATGCAGGAGAAAATGCTACTGATGAAGAAAATAGAGCAAAACTATTAAAATCATTAGGAAATACACCTATGAGCCAAAGAAATGCTAGATTTGTTTGTTGTATAGCGGTAGTATTCCCAGATGGAAAAGAATTCGTTGTTAGAGGAACTTGCGAAGGAACTATAGGATTTGAAGAAAAGGGAAGCAATGGATTTGGATACGATAACTTATTTATAGTAAACAAATACAATAAAACATTTGCTGAATTACCAGCAACTATAAAAAATGCTATAAGCCACAGAGCAAATGCACTACAATTAATGAAAGAAGAATTATCAAGAAGAGTAGGAAGATAAATAATATAAAGGTAGTGGATAATAATGAGAATAGGAATAGTTAGTGATACTCATAAATTCACAGCGGCAATGGACAAAGCGATTCCGTACTTAAAATATTGCGACTTGATTGTTCATGCAGGAGATAATATAGATGATTCTTACTATCTAGAGGCTGTGACTGATGTACCAGTTGTTGCTGTAAAAGGCAACTGTGATTTTTATTCTGATCCAGGGAAGGATGAGGAGACGTTTATGGCTGAGGACAAAAAAGTTCTTGTTTGCCATGGACACAATTATGGAATAAAGTATTCTTTAGATGAGCTGCAAAAAAGAGCAGAAGATAAAGAAGCTGATATAGTAATATTTGGCCATTCACATGTACCATATTATAAAGAAAAAGACGGTATTATATTTATTAATCCAGGAAGTACATCTTTACCTAGAGGCGGTTCAAGCAGAGGTATTGGTATATTAGATGTAGAAAATGGAGAAATTACCTATGAAAGGCTAAAAATATAAACCCTCTAATTCTATGGAACACTTGTAAATAAAAAAATGGTTGTGATATAATTAAAGAGTTAGATATTTATTAGAATTAAATTTAAAATTATTCTAAAATGATTACATATATATTTAGGAGGATAAAGTTAGATGAAAGCAGAATTAATTAAAAAAGAAGGTAACGTTGTAAATTTCAAATTAACTATAGACAACGACAAATTTGAAGCTGCTATAAACAAAGCTTACAATAAAAATAAAGGAAGATTTAACATAGCAGGATTCAGAAAAGGTAAAGCACCTAGAAGAATAATAGAAAACAACTACGGAAAAGGAGTATTCTACGAAGAAGCTATAGATATAGTATTCCCAGAAGTATACCCAAGTGCATTAGATGAGTTACAATTAGCTCCAATAGACAGACCAAGCATAGATGTTGAAGAAATAAGCAAAGACAACGGATTAGTATTAGTTGTTGAAGTTGAAGTTCAACCAGAATTCGAATTAGGTCAATACAAAGGTATAGAAGTAGCTAAAGTTGACTATAATGTAACTGAAGAAGAAGTAAATGCTAAATTAAACGAATTACAAGAAAGAGCTTCTAGATTAGTAGATTCAGATAAAGAAATAGAAAATGGAGATACTGCTAACATAGACTTCGAAGGATTCAAAGATGGTGTAGCTTTCGAAGGTGGAAAAGCTGAAGGACACAACTTAGTTATAGGTTCAGGTTCATTCATACCAGGATTCGAAGATCAATTAGTAGGCAAAAAAGCAGGAGAAGAAGTTGACGTTAACGTTACTTTCCCAGCTGACTACCATGCAGAAGATTTAGCTGGAGCTCCAGTTGTATTCAAAGTTAAAGTAAATGGAGTAAAAGTTAAAGAATTACCAGAATTAAACGATGAGTTCGCTCAAGATACTACTGAATTCGATACTTTAGCAGAATTAAGAGCTGACGTTAAAGCTAAAGCTGAAGAAGAAGCTGCTGCAAAAGCTAAAGGTGAAGAAAGAAACGCTGTTGTAGATGCAGTTGTTGCTAACACAGAAATAGAAGTTCCAGAAACTATGGTAAATGCTCAAATAGATAACTCTATAATGGAACTTAACTACTCTTTACAATACCAAGGATTCAGCGTAGAACAATTATTAGAAATGACTGGTAAATCTATGCAAGAATTAAGAGATGAAAAGAAAGAAGATGCTGAAAAATCAGTTAAAGCTTCATTAGTTATAGATGCAATAGCTAAAGCAGAAAACGTAGAAGTAACTGAAGAAGAAGTTGAAGCAGAAGCTGCTAAAATGGCAGAAGCTTACAACATGACATTAGCTCAAATAAAAGAAGCTTTAAAACCATCTGATTTAGAAGATATAAAAGGTCAATTAAGAATAAGAAAAACTATAGACTTCTTAGTTGAAAATGCTGTTATAGCATAATAATAAAATAAAATCTGATTTGTAGTAGTTTTAATAAACTACTACAAATTTATCCACAAAGAATAGAGGGGGTATGAATTATGGCATTAGTACCTACAGTAGTAGAACAAACAGGTAGGGGAGAAAGAGCCTATGATATATATTCTAGACTTTTAAAAGATAGAATTATATTCTTAAGTGATGAAGTAAATGACACTACAGCTAGTTTAGTAGTAGCACAGTTATTATTTTTAGAGGCTGAAGATCCAGATAAAGATATACATCTATATATAAATTCTCCAGGTGGTAGTGTAACAGCTGGTATGGCTATATATGATACTATGCAATATATAAAACCAGACGTTAGCACTATATGCATAGGTTTGGCTGCTTCAATGGGTGCATTCTTATTAAATGCAGGGGCAAAAGGAAAAAGATTTGCATTACCAAACAGCGAAATAATGATACACCAACCTTTAGGTGGAGCAAAAGGTCAAGCTACAGACATAGAAATCCATGCTAAATGGATTCTAAAAATAAGAGAAAGACTAAATCAAATTCTTTCTGAGAGAACTGGGCAACCAATAGAAAAAATACAAGAAGATACAGAACGTGACAACTTTATGAGTGCTCAAGAAGCAAAAGAATACGGTCTAATCGATGAAGTAATAGAAAAGAAGTAATTGAAGAAAGAGCGTAGTTTTAGGAAGAGGTGCTTAATATGTCAAAATATGAAGATAAAAGACAATTAAAATGTTCATTCTGTGGAAAGACTCAAGATCAAGTTAGAAGATTAATTGCAGGGCCAAACGTTTATATATGTGATGAATGTGTTGAGCTTTGTGATGAAATAATACAAGAAGAGATGGAAGAAACTTTAGAAGAAGATACTCTATCTCTGCCAAAACCTAAAGAAATGATGGAAATCTTAAATGATTATGTCATAGGTCAGGAAAGAGCTAAAAAAATATTATCAGTAGCTGTATATAATCACTACAAGAGAATTTACAGCAAAAAAGCAACTTCTAAAGATATAGAAATTCAAAAGAGTAATATACTTTTATTAGGACCTACAGGTTCTGGTAAAACTTTATTAGCTCAAACATTAGCAAAAACATTAAATGTTCCTTTTGCTATGGCAGATGCTACATCTTTAACAGAAGCTGGTTACGTTGGAGAAGATGTTGAAAATATTTTATTAAAACTTATCCAAGCTGCTGATTTCGATATAGAAAAAGCAGAAAGAGGCATAATCTATATAGATGAAATTGATAAAATAGCAAGAAAATCAGAAAATCCATCTATCACTAGAGATGTTAGTGGTGAAGGTGTTCAACAAGCATTATTAAAAATACTTGAAGGAACAGTTGCAAATGTTCCACCACAAGGTGGAAGAAAGCATCCTCATCAAGAATTTCTTAAAATAGATACAACAAACGTATTATTTATTCTAGGTGGAGCCTTCGATGGAATAGAAAAAATAATTCAAAGACGTGGGGAAACTAAAACTCTTGGATTTGGAGCAAAAATAGAAAGTAAAAAGAATATAGATTTAGGAAAAATATATTCAAAAGTTCTACCAGAAGATTTACTTAAATTCGGTATAATACCAGAATTTATAGGTAGAATACCTGTTGTTGCAACATTAGAACTACTAGATGAAGATGCACTAATGAGAATATTACAAGAGCCAAAAAATGCTTTAGTAAAACAATATAAAAAATTATTAGAGCTAGATAATGTAGAGTTAGAGTTTGAAGACGAAGCGTTGAGAGCTATTGCTAAAAAAGCTATCGACAGAAATACAGGTGCTAGAGGTCTTAGAAGTATCGTTGAAAGTGTTATGATGGAAAGCATGTATGAAGTTCCATCAAGAGACGATATCAAAAAGGTAATAGTAACTAAAAAAGCTGTAGAAGGCGATAGTGAACCAGTAATGGTACTTAAAAATCAAGAAGAAAGTGCATAATAAATATATATTTTAAATATATATATGCATATAAATTGGATTTAAAAAGGAGCTTGTTTAGCTCCTTTTTTTGAACATTAAATTATTGATGAATAGGGTTGGATAATAAAAGTAAAAAATAGTAGTATATTTGTATTTATGTTGAAAATTAAACTATGTAAATATATAATATAAAAAGCAATATAAAAATTTCATTAAGATATATTATTATATAAACATATATTTAGGGAAATTAGTGTATTGTCTATAAGATTTTTAGTAAGACAGCAGAATTGTATAAATAATTTAAGGAGTGAAATTATGGAAAATAAATACACTAAAATAGAACGTAAATTACCATTAATTCCTCTAAGAGGATTAGCAATTTTTCCATATATGATATTAAATTTTGATATAGGTAGAGAAGTTTCATTAAAAGCTTTAGATGAAGCTATGCTTGCTGATGAGTTAATATTTTTAACTTCTCAAAAAGAGGCAGAAATAGATGAACCTACAGAAGAAGATTTCTATCATGTCGGAACAATTTGTAAGGTAAAACAAATGATAAAATTACCTGGGGATACTGTACGAGTTTTAGTAGAAGGTATATCAAGAGGTAAAATAAAAGAAGTTAACCAAGATGCAGGATATTTTGAAGCTGTTGTAGATGAAATAATATACAATGAAACTACAACTCAAAATGATATAGAAATAGAAGCTTTAGTAAGAAATGTTTTAGACTCTTTTGAAGAATATATAAACATAGGAAATAGAGTTTCTCCAGAAATACTAGTATCTTTAGAAGAAATAGAAAATGCAGATAGATTTGTTGATACTATTGCTTCTAATATATACTTAAAACCAGAACAAAAACAAGAAATACTAGAAGAGTTTGACATAGCAAAAAGACTAGAGCTTTTATATTCAATCCTTTTAGAAGAAATAGATATATTAAAAATAGAAAAGAAAATAACTCTAAGAGTTAAGAAACAAATGAATAAGGTTCAAAAAGAATATTATTTAAGAGAACAACTTAGAGCTATACAAAAAGAATTAGGTGATGAAGAAGATATTAATTCTGAAGCAGAAGAATACAGAATTAAACTTAAAAAAATCAAAGCACCTAAAGATACAAAAGAAAAAATAAGTAAAGAAATAGATAAGTTCTCTAGAATATCACCTGCTTCACCAGATGTTTCTGTAAGCAGAAACTACTTAGAAACGATATTCTCATTACCATGGAACAAAGAAACTAAAGACAAATTAGATATTAATAAAGCCAAAGAAGTTTTAGATAATGAACACTATGGTATGGAAAAAGTTAAAGAGAGAATACTAGAATTCTTAGCAGTTAGAACTTTATCTAAATCATTAAAAGGACCAATAATCTGTTTAGTTGGACCTCCAGGTGTAGGTAAAACATCTATAGCTAGATCTATTGCCGCATCTATGAATAGAAAATTCGTGAGAATTTCTCTTGGTGGTGTTAGAGATGAAGCAGAAATAAGAGGTCATAGAAGAACTTATGTTGCTGCTATACCAGGTAGAATCATAAATGGTGTAAAAGAAGCTCAAACTAAGAACCCTGTATTCTTATTAGATGAAATAGATAAAATGGCATCTGATTATAAAGGTGATGTTGCATCTGCAATGTTAGAAGTCTTAGACCCAGAACAAAATAAAAACTTTGTAGACCATTACTTAGAAATACCATTTGATTTATCTAAAATCTTATTTATAACTACAGCAAATAGTTTAAGTACAATACCAGGTCCATTACTTGATAGAATGGAAATAATCGAATTATCTGGTTATATAGAAGAAGAAAAATTAAACATAGCTCAAAAATATCTACTTAAAAAACAAATCGAAGAAAATGGCCTTGAAGAAGGATTTGTAAAAATAGATGACGAGACTATGAGAGATATTATAAATTACTACACTAGAGAAGCTGGTGTCAGAACTCTAGAAAGAACTATCGGCAAAATATGCAGAAAGATAGCTAAAAAATATGTAGAAGACCCAACTTTAACTGAAGTTGTGGTTACAAAAGAAGACCTAGAGGAATATCTAGGAAAAGACAAATATACATTTGACTTAGCTGGTATTAAACCAGAAATTGGTATGGTTACAGGGCTTGCATGGACTGCTGTTGGTGGAGTAACTTTAAACGTAGAAGTTAATGTACTAAAAGGTAAGGGACAAGTTGTATTAACTGGTCAATTAGGAGATGTAATGAAAGAATCTGCTAAAACAGCAATTTCTTATATCAGATCAATTTCAGATAAATTCAACATACCTGAAGACTTCTACCAAACTAAAGATATCCATATACACATTCCAGAAGGAGCAACACCAAAAGATGGACCATCTGCTGGTGTAACAATGGCTACTGCTGTAATTTCAGCATTAACTAATATACCTGTAAGATGTGATGTTGCTATGACTGGTGAGATAACTCTAAGAGGTAGAGTATTACCTGTTGGTGGAATAAAAGAAAAATTACTTGCAGCACATAGAGCAGGAATCAAAAAGGTATTACTTCCAAAAGATTGTGAAGCTCAATTAGATGAAATACCACAAAACGTAAAAGATCAAATGGAATTTGTATTAGTTAAACATTTAGACGAGGTATTAGAGCATGCTCTAGTAAAAGATGGTGACAGAAATGAAAATTAGAAGTACAGAAATAAAAATGAGTGCAACAAAAAGACATCAATATCCAGCAGAGGGACTACCAGAAATAGCATTAGTTGGTAGATCTAACGTTGGGAAATCTTCTTGTGTAAATGCACTATTAAATAGAAGAAACTTTGCAAGAACTAGTCAGACTCCAGGGAAAACTAGAACTATAAACTTCTATTTAATAAACAATGAATTCTATTTTGTTGACCTTCCAGGATACGGATATGCAAAGGTTGCAAAATCAGAAAAAGACAAATGGGGAAATATAATGGAAACTTATCTAGGAGATAGAGAAGAATTATGTGCTATTTTCTTATTAGTTGATATTAGACATGAACCAACAAATGATGACGTTATGATGTATGAATGGATAAAACACTTTGGATATGAATGTGTTGTAATAGCTACAAAAGCAGATAAAATATCTAGAGGGCAATACCAAAAACACATGAGCGTAATAAGAAAGAAATTACAATTAGAAAAAGAAGAAAAAATAATTCCTATATCCTCAAGCAAGAAAACTGGTGTAGAAGATGTTTGGAACGAAATAGTTAATCAATATAATAAACATGGATATGAAGTAACAGTAGACTAATTTTAACTACTACTTGTATTTATTAGTTGATTACAACAATAGAATCTTAATGTATTTTAAACCTATGATGAAATTATTTGAAAAATTTTCGTCATAGGTTTATTTTTTTGTAACAAAAATCAAACTAAATAAATATCTTAATATAGAATTTTTTTTAGGGGGGGCTGTTTATGACAGGCAAAATAAGAAAGATGTTTCCAGGGGGAAATACAGCGAATGGATTTTATTCATTTTTTGATTATATAATACCACAAGATGTAAATAGAATTTTTTGCTTAAAAGGTGGTCCAGGTGTTGGAAAATCATCTTTTATGAAAAAAATATCTAAGGAATTTAATAAGATGGGATATGATGTAGAGCTACATTATTGTTCATCTGACCCTAGCTCATTAGACGGAATAGTAATAAAAGAACTCAATGTTGTTATGATAGATGCGACTGCACCTCATACTGTAGATCCTAAAACACCTGGTGCTATTGATGAGATATTAAATTTTGGCGAGTTTTGGGATGTAGAAAAAATAGAAGAAAATAGAGATAAAATAAAAGCTTGTAATGAAGATATAAGTGAATGTTTCCAAAGAGCATTTAGATTTTTAAAATCAGCAGAACCTATTTATATAGATGTAGAATCAAAAATTTCAAAGTGCATAGACTTATCAAAATTAAGTAAAATAACAGATGAATTTCTTGAAAAAATATTTGCTGATGTAGAATTTAGCGGTAAGAAAGCATATGTAAGACATTTATTTGGTTCAGCAATAACGCCAATAGGATATTTAGATTATTCAGATAGTCTTTTTGATGGAGTTGAAAATATATATTATCTAGAAGGAGAAATAGGAAGCGGAAAAACTACATTATTAGAGGCTGTTTATACTAGAGCACAACAAAAAGGATTAGATGTTGAAGTTTATCATTTTCCATTGATAATAGATAAATTGCAAGCTGTATATATTCCAGCTTTAGATTTAGCTGTTACGACTAGTGCTAGATTTAAGGATAAAAAGGAAATTGACTTAAATACATGTATAGATGAAGATAAATTAAAGAAATATATAGATGATGTGAAAATTGATAAAGATTTAGTTGATTATTTAATGAATAACGCTATTTCGAACTTGAAACGAGCTAAATTTAACCATGATATAGTTGAAGATTATTATGTACCTGCTATGGATTTTAATAAGGTGGAATTATTAAAAGATGAAATTATAAATCGAATATTAAAATATAAAAAATAGAAACGGACAGATTTGCAAAAAGGGACCTTTGGGTTCCTTTTTGTTTTGTATTATTAATAAATTATAAGTATATACTTGCGAGAAAGCTGTATTTTATAAGATATTTTCAATTCAGTATAAATTAAAGTAATAAATTTCCAAAATAATGAATACAATGTATTTTTCTAGTACATAATCCAATTAATAAATTTAGAAATGAGGAGTGAAGCTATTGATATCAAGTAATTTATTATCTATTATTCCAGAAAAAATATCAAGAAAATATAAAGTAATACCGATAGAATTAAATGGAGATACCTTAGTAGTAGGTGGAAGTAGAGCTGATTTTAACACTATACAAGATTTAAATATTATAACAAGGAAAAATATTGAATTTAAACAATATCCAGAAGAACAAATAATTAAAGAAATCGAGGCAGCATACGGAAACAATATTGAAGTAGACGAAGATTATGCATATAAGATTTTTGAAACAATATTAGAAAATGCTGTGTCTAAAAATGTAAGTGATATACATATAGAACCTTTTGATAATTACCTCATAATCAGATTTCGTGTAGATGGAGAATTATATGAAGCATTCAGATATACACTTGATTTACATATACCACTGACATCAGTTATAAAGCTAAAATCGGGAATTGATATTACAGAAAAAAGACTTCCCCAAGACGGACGAGCAGATATAAATATAAAAGATAAATTAATTGATATTAGAACATCGACAATTCCAACAACTTATGGAGAAAAGACAGTTCTCAGAATTTTAAACAGAGATAATTTTTTTAAGACGAAAGAAGAAATAGGTTTTTCACAAAAAGCCGTACAAATCATAAATCAAATGATATCAAATAATTCAGGAATAGTATTAATTGTAGGTGAAACTGGATGCGGAAAAAGCACAACAATGTACTCTCTATTAAACGATTTAAATAAAATCTCGAGAAATATTCTAACAATAGAAGACCCTATAGAGTACAAGATGGATGGAATAAATCAAATACAAGTAAATTCAAAGGTAGGATTAACTTTTGAAAAAGGCTTAAGAGCAATGTTGAGACAAGATCCAGATGTAATAATGGTTGGAGAAATAAGGGATTCAGAAACTGCAAAAATAGCTATAAGAGCGTCCATAACTGGGCATTTAGTACTCAGCACATTACACACTAATGATACAGTTTCATCAATAACTAGACTCAAAGATATGGGAGTAGACTTGTATCTAATAAGTGCATCATTAGTTGGAGTTATAGCGCAGAGATTAGTTAAAAAGGTATGTCTATACTGTAATGGAGAAAATAATTCATGTGAATATTGTCATGGAAGTGGATATTTAGGTAGAACTGTAGTTTATGAAATTCTACAAATAGACGATGAGATTAGACAATGTATTAGCGATATAAATAAACATAAAGAAATAAAAGATATGGCTATAAAAAGTGGAAAAATGATTACATTTGATGATAGCTATAGAAATATTGCATCAATGACCTTAGCAGAAAACATATAAAAATGTAATAGATATGGTTTATATCTATAAATTATAAAAATAAAATGATAGAGGTGATTTATGGAATACTACAAATGTGTTGTATATGATGAACAAAATAAAAGAAAGGTAATACATCTAGATTTTGATTCGGAATGTGAAGTATTAAAATATGCTAAAGAAAATAAGCTTAGTATATCATCTATGAAAAAGAAAAAGTCGTTATTTAATTTTAGAAAAAAACTTAACGAAAAAGATTTAAAGATTTTTTGCAAGGAGATAGGGATTTTACTCGAATCAGGAAGTGACATCATATCATTATTAGAAATGTTGGAACAACAATCTAGTAAAAAACTAAAACCGATAATAAAAAGTATATTAAATAGCATAAAAGAAGGAAATTCGATAACCGAATCGTTTAAACATACAAATGCATTTTCAAATTTCTTTATAAGTATGGTGCATACAGGAGAATTAAGCAGTAATCTGGACCAAGTTATGTATACATTAAGTGACTATTATGATAAAGAGTCTAAAGTAAAAGGCAAAATTAAAAGCTCTAGTATATATCCTATCATCTTAGCTGTTGCGACAGTATTGTCTGTTTTTGCTATGCTGTTTATTGTTGTCCCAAAATATGAAGAAATTTATTCGCAAAGCAATGCAACAATGCCAGCGATAACACAGATAATGATATCTGTATCAAATTTTCTTAGACATAATTTTATCCTTATATTTTTTATAGGATTTACATTAATAATCTCAAGTATATATTTAATTAAAAATAACGATGAATTAAAAGATGATGTATATAGATTGAGTTTTAAATTGCCTAAGATAGGTGATTATAGATTGATGGATATTACAAACAGGTTTTCAAAATCACTATACATACTAATTAGAAGTGGTGTGGAAATAGTTTGTGCAATAGATATATCAGCGAAGGTGATAGATAAAGATTACCTATATAAAAAAATATCAATTGCTAATAACTCTATAAAAGAAGGAAATAAAATAGGTGAATCTCTTGATGATATAAATTTATTTTCGCCATTTTTTATAAGAATGATATCAGTAGGAGAGGCATCAGGTAGATTAGAAGAAACTTTAGCAGTTGTTAATAAATTTTATGAAAGTGAAATTGAGCAAAATATTGAAATCACAATGAAGTATTTTGAGACAGGAATCACTTTAGTGATGGGAATTATAGTAGGAATAATTGTAATAGCGATGGTAATTCCAATGTTTAATATGGTTTCTGCATTTTAAAAATAACTAATTTCAAAGGAGGAATTTTATGAAAAACATAGTTGAAAATTTGGTGAATATATTAAAGGCAAAATCTAAAAGAGGGATACTGACATATAAAAAAGATGGCTTCAGCTTAATTGAAGTAGTAATCGCAATAACATTAATGGCAATCCTTTCAGGAATTGCAATGACAAGTTATACAAAAGTACAACAAGATGCAAAGAAGAATATGGACTATACGACTGCGGCAAATATTGCTACAGCAGCACAACTAGCTGATGCAGATGGAAAGGCAGTTAGTATTGAAAACTTAGTTAAAGAAAATTACCTTCAATCAACTCCTAAATCACAACAAAAAGATGCTGGTGATTTTGAGGTTACAATAGATGATAACGGAAAAGTAACCGTAACTTTAGGTAAAGAGACATATTATCCAAGAGAATAAAAATATTTAAAATAAATAATTCCATAAATAAAATGAATAAGGAAATTATGAGGAATAATATTTGGATTGTGAGGTGATCTTATTAGAACTTGTATAACAATTAAACTAAATAATTACGATAGTGAAATATTAATAATAGATAAATCCCCCTTAAAGCTAGATGTAATAGATTGTATCAATATAGATAAAGGAATAAAAGAACTCAAAAGATTAAATATAAAAAGGGAATTTATAAAAAATCTAAAAGAAATTATAAAAAAGTACAATATAAAAGAAGTATTTTTCGTCGTTCAAAATTCACAAATTATAATCAGAGAACATAAGGATTTACCCAAAATAAGAAAAAGAGATTTAGATGGATATATAAATTTTGAAATATTACAGGATAGTCTCTTAACTTTAGATGACTACATAGTAAAATACAAAATTTTAGACTACAGAAAAAATAAAATGGATTTGCAGATAATTTTGTTTCCAAAAGAAATAGAAAAAATTTGCTTAGATATAGCGACAGGCTTAAATCTGAAACATAAATATCTAAATATGAATTTTGATATATTACAAAAATTGATAGATCGAGAAAAGATTAATTTAAAAAATAATGATTGTATGGTTATTGAAAATATGGATGATGTAATAATTTTAAATTATATTAAAATGAAAAAAATTTATACATCAAATGTATTTAGTAAAGAAAGTAGTTCAGAATATATAACTAACTTATTAGATAAAGATATTGATATTTTTTATTATGGAAAAGAAGATAATTTTATAAATACACTCAAAGAAAATGGATTTAAGGTATATAAACTTAATTCTAAATTAAATATAAGTTATTTATGTTCAGACAAAACAATAGATATTCAAAATAACAAATATTTAGTAAATATAGGAGTTGTAATTTAAAATGAGTAAAAATAGTAAATGTATTAATATTTTTGAAAAAGATAAAAAAGATTTAAATTTATATCAAATAAGTATTTTGATTATAGTATTTATGACAATATTACAAATTGGGATAAACTCATTTAAAAACAACCAACTTAATGAATTTATTTCAGATTATGAATATGAAAAAGATTTAAAAACTAGTGAGATTAATACTTCATCATCTAACAATTTAAATAAAGAAAAATCTAAAATAAATTTATCTAAGATAAAAGAAATAAGTTCAATCATAGGCATAGAAAAAATCCAAAGTATATATTCTGACTCTAATAAAGTAGAAATTCAGGGGTATTGTGAAGATACAGAAGTATTACAAAAAGTATCTGACTTAGAAAATATAAATAAATTTGATATTCAAGAATTACAAAAGAAAGACAACAAATACTTTTTTAAGATTGAATATACATTAGGAGGAAAAAATTGAAACTATTAAAAAAGAATAAATCACTATGTTTTTTATTGATAATAGCAACAATTTATGTTCTAGTTACATTATTATATATAAATCCTCTTAGAGAGAAAAATACTAAACTAGAAGAAAAAAGGAATGAAATTTTAACTTTAAGACAAGAAGACGATTCTATACAAGTATTTTCAGAAAAAGAAAAGGTTGCAGAGGATATAATTTTATCAATAGAAAAGAGCATAGGAAATTTAGTAGATATAAATTTTATAAATAAACAATATGAACAAGGTGAGCAATCCGAAGTAGTAATACTAGAATTGAATTTTTCCTCAAATTCAAAAAATCTATTTAAAATAGATAAAAAATTAAAAGAATTAGATTTATATGACTTAATTGAAATGATAAAAATAGAAAATTCCCAAATAGAAACTGATCAAGACAGAAAAATAAATTGTACTATGACGTTTAGAGTCGTTTAAAAGGCTATAATCAAAAAACAAAGTGATAAATGTAAATCAATGGAGTTATATAAAGGAAAATGTAGTATGAATATACTTAATTTTAAGAGGAAAAAAACATCTTCTTATAGAAAACTAATTTAATTGACTAAAAGCTATGACATAAAGAAAATCTAAAGAAGAATGGGGGATTTAAAGTGATTGGGAGAAATGAACCTTGTCCATGTGGCAGCGGAAGAAAGTATAAAAAATGCTGCCTAGAAAAAGACAAAGCAAAAGACATCGCGAGAAATAGGGTTAAATTAGCGGAAGGACAATTTGACACTATAATGAAAAAGGTAATAGAATTCTCTAGTGAATATGAAAAGCCATATAAAAACAAATGCGAAGTAGACTTTGGAATTACAAATTATGAATTAGAAAATGTAATGAACGTATACTATCTAGTAAATTTTAAATACAACAAACAAAGTAGTATAATGCTAGATTATCTTAATAAAAATAAAGCAAATATCAATAAAACTGATGAAGAAATAATTGAAAATACATTAAACTCATACATGAGTGTATATCAAGTTAAAGAGAAAGATATTAATAAGGTGTTACTGAGAGATATTCTATTAAATGAAGATTTATATGTAGAGGACATTGACTTATTTAGTTTGTATAAGGAAGGTGAGTTCTTACTCGCGAGGGTCGTCAATGTAGGTGGAACTAAAATTTTCTTAGACAAAACAATTAAAATAAGCGAAAGTAGAAAGACCCAGATTAAAAATGACATAGACAATAGATACAAACAGACTAAAAAGAAATGCAAAACAAAGAAACAGTGCTTAATAAATAATATTAAATTTATGTATCAAAATTTAATTAAATCACGAAGAGAATATATAGTACAAACCCCATGCAATGAAGAAAGTAATAATACAGAAGGCATATTAAACAATGCTGTGGTGCATAACAATATAAAATCAATAGCACCAAAGAGTGAAAAAGAAAAAGAACGTGAATTAAAGCTACTAATGGTTAGACAGAGAGAAAAAGAAATTGCTCAAAAACAAAATATGAAAGAAGAAAAATTTGAACAACCAATAGTTCAACATGGTGAAAAAGAAATTATTTTTGAAGTTGAAGAACAAACAGCACAAAAAACAAAAGAAAAGATTAAGAGACAAATAGCAATGCCATTAGTTGAATTTATTAAAGAAGAATACACAAAAGAAGAACCGACAATAATTCAACAGGCAGAAAAAGAAGCTATTTTTGAAATTCAAGAACAACCAACAGATATTAAAACACAAGAACTTAAAACAGACTTAGATTTAAATACAACTCAAGAAATTAACAACATATCAAATAAAACAAAATCGAAATTGACTAAAGAACAGAGAAGAAAACAAAACTCAAATCTTATTAATAAAGATAGCAAAGAAATTGATGAAAAACTGGTGAAAGAACAAAATGTAATTAATCAAAAAGACAAATTACCAGAACTGGTGAATAAACCTACAACAAAAGTAGATAAACTGGTGATAGATAAAGTCAAAGAAGAAAGTAATACACCAGAAAAACTGGTGGCAATAAAAGACAAACGACAAGAAAAACCACAAGAAAATAATAAATCAAAAGAAATAATAAGACATAAAGAAAAACCAAATTACAATCAAAAAATATCAGAACTGGTGTCAGATAAAGAATTAAAACAAAAAGTAAACAAAGCACGCGAACTGGTAGTAGATAAAGTAGCAGAGGAAATAGAAAAAGCAAAAGAACTAACAGTAAATAACTCACAACATCAAGATAACAAAAATCCAGAAAACATGGTGATGAAAGAACCACAATATACACATAAAGAAAAAGAAGTAGCTATGAAAAAAATTGAGGATAAGGATAAACAAGGAAAACTGGTGATGGGACAAGCCCAACATGAAATTGTGGCAGATATTGATTATGAAGGGGTAGTTGCAATAAAATCAAATTCAGCTTTGGTAGATACAACATCCAAATCCGACGAAGATAATAAAGTTACTTTAAAAGAAAAACCACGAAGACAAGTAATGGCAAGAAAATCAAGAAATCCAGAAGGATTTAAAGATAGAAACAGAAGAAATAAGAGATTAGAAGATAAATTAAAACAAAGAATAGAAACGACAAAGAGACAAGAAGAAATAAAAGCTAGATTAGAACTTATTAGAAAAGAAAAATTACTCAAAGAAAGAGAATTGAGATTAAAAGAAAAAGAATTACAACTTGAAAAACAACTTTCCGAAATAACTTCACAATCAGCTACTAAAAAGTCAGAACCTATAATTGCTAAGCATATGGAAGGGGTAGTGAAGAATAAGGATTGCAATGTTGAAAAGACAGAAGAGCAGTTGACGACTAGGATAGAGAGAATACCTATATATAAAGCAGAAAAAATTGAATCTAAGATAGAAAATATATCAATGTCAAAAATTGAGCAGCAAATTGAATCAAAAATAGAAAATAATATAGTTGCAAGATTAATGGTGGAAGATCCACCTAAGGAAAAACCATTATTAGAGGTGACAGAGGAGAAGAAAAATCTAGATAAAAATACAAAAGAAGTTACAAATGATAAAAAAATTAAAAAAGAACCAAAACAAGAACTCAAGCAAGAGTCCAAAAGTGATAAATTAGAAAATAAGCAAGATAAAAATAAAAAAAAGACAAAAACTAATAAAAGCAAACAACCAAAAGAGCAGTGTAAAGTATATGACGTATTAATATCGAAAGTAGAAGACAAGTATAAAGAACAATGCATAAAAGAATGGAAAAAATTTAAACAGACATATGAATCCTATACAGGAAGTGAGAATGGCTGGGCAGCAGCCATTGAATACGAAGTTAGAAAAGATAGCGATGATACAGTGACACAAGGACAAATCTCGAAAAAATACAACATCAGCGTTAAAACTTTAAGTAAGAGATATAAAGAATTAAAAATAAGCTAAAAATATCCCTATAAAGTAGTTAAAATACGGTAATACTACTTTATAGGGTATTTTTTCGTTAAATTTCACATATTTAAGTCAAATAAAATAATAAAATTTATGTAAAAGTCTTTTAATATATAAAAAAAATGATAAAATATAAAAAGAAGTATATTACAGAGAAAGAGGTATTTTTATGAGTTTTACTTTAGGAAATCCTATTGCAGTATCAACTAATTTTATAAAATCAAATCCAGCAGTACCAGTGTATAAAGGTGCTGAAGAACCACAAAATTTATTCGGAGTTATATACCATATAGAAATAGGTTATAACGAAGGTAACCAAGAGAAAATAAAACAATATATAATCATAGACTTTAAAGAATACGATTTATCTTCTGAAAGTAAAGAAGAATTAATAAATATAGCTAAATCATATTGTGAATCAAAAAATATATCACAAGAAGATGAATTAGAAATAGCTCTATTAGACAATGAAGAGGTTGAAAACTTCTTAGAAAAAGTATTCAACAACATGAAAGTAATAAGAGGACTTATAAGTGAAAAACTTTAACGAATAAAAAGCGAACTCTAAGAGTTCGCTATCTTTTTGAAAATGAATATATAAAAAGATAGATTGCAAAATAGAAATGGAGGATGTTTATATGCTGAGAGTATCTAATATCAAATTAAGCATAGATGACGACAAATCAAAAATAAAAAGTAGTGTACTAAAAAAATTAAAAATAAAAGAATCAGATTTACAAAAATACTTTATATATAAAGAATCAGTAGATGCAAGAAAAAGAGGAAAGATAGACTTTGTATATACTGTTGATGTAATTGTAAAAAATGAAAGTAAACTTCTAAATAAAAAATTAAAAGATGTTGTAGAAATAAAACAAAGAGAATATATCGGTGTTGAATCTGGAAATCAAGAATTAAAACATAGACCAGTTGTAATCGGAAGTGGTCCTGCTGGATTATTTGCAGCTTTAGTTTTAGCACAAAGAGGGTATATGCCTATAATGCTTGAAAGAGGATTAGATGTAGACAATAGAACGAAAGATATAGAAAACTTCTGGAAAGAAAGAAAATTTAAAAATAACTCTAATGTACAATTTGGAGAAGGTGGAGCGGGTACTTTCTCAGACGGAAAATTAACTACAAGAATTAAAGATATAAGATGTAGAAAAGTATTAACTGAATTTGTAAACTTCGGTGCACCAGATGAAATCTTATACTCTAATAAGCCTCATGTTGGAACAGATATACTTAAAGATGTCGTAAAAAATATAAGAGAAGAGATTATAAGACTTGGTGGTATAGTAAAATTTGATTCAAAAGTAACTCAAATTAATATGGAAGATTCAAAAATAAAATCTGTAGTAGTTAATGGAGAAGAAGTTATTGAAACAAATGTAGTAATACTAGCAATTGGACATAGTGCAAGAGATACTTATGAAATGCTATATGAAAATGGAATAAAAATAAACCAAAAACCATTTGCAATAGGTGCTAGAATAGAACATCCACAAATATTAATAAATGAATCTCAATATAAAGAATTTTATAATCATCCTAGATTAGGTGCGGCAGATTATAAATTAATAGAACATACATCTAACGGAAGAACAGCATATACATTCTGTATGTGTCCAGGAGGAACAGTAATAGCATCAGCATCAGAAGAGGGTGAAGTTGTTACTAACGGAATGAGTGAACATGCCAGAGATAAAGAAAATGCAAATAGTGCATTCTTAGTAAATGTAAGACCTTCTGATTTTGGAAGTGACCATCCATTAGCAGGAGTTGAGTTCCAAAGAAAATATGAAAGATTAGCATTTGAATTAGGTGGAGGAAATTACAATGCTCCAATTCAATTAGTAGGAGACTTCTTAGAAGATAGAGTTTCAACAAAATTAGGTAAGGTTAAACCTTCATACCAACCTGGATATACTTTTGTAGATTTAAGAAAGTGCCTACCAGATTTCGTATGTGAAACTATGAAAGAAGCTTTACCAAAGCTAGATAAAAAATTAAACGGATTTGCGATGAAAGATGCAGTTTTAACTGGTGTAGAAACTAGATCATCAGCTCCAATAAGAATTGTAAGAGATGAAGAGACTTTAGAATCTGTAACTTTAGAACAATTATACCCATGTGGAGAAGGAGCAGGATATGCAGGAGGTATAGTAACTGCTGCTGTTGATGGTATAAAATGTGCTGAAAAGATAATAGAAAGATATTCTTCAATGAAATAATATAAAAAAATAGATCTGAAAACACTGAAAAAATGAAATTAAATGGTTTATGTGTGAATACATGTAATACTTATGTTAAGTTTATATTAAGAAATTAACAAACCTTAAAAAAAGTATTGAAGTTTATAGTTGCAACATTATAAAATAAACATGTACTTAAATATGAATTTAATTAAAATTCGAATATGATGTATTTACTTAAGGAGGAATAAAGTGCAAATCGTTATAAGTCTTTTAGGGGGTCTAGGTCTATTTTTATATGGTATGAACCTAATGGGGGAATCATTAGAAAAAGTAGCCGGATCTAAAATGAAAAAAATTATTGAACTTTTAACTAAAAACATCTTTATGGGTGTAATTCTTGGTGCTGTAGTAACAGCAGTTATACAAAGTTCTAGTGCCACAACTGTAATGGTAGTAGGTTTTGTTAATGCAGGTCTTATGGGACTTCCACAAGCAGTTGGAGTAATTATGGGTGCAAATATTGGTACAACAATAACAGCCCAAATAGTATCATTTGATTTAACTGGTTTAGCTCCACTTGCATTAGGAATAGGTATTTTACTATATTTATTTGGTGTAAGTGAAAAATATAAACAAGTCGGAGAAGTATTTATAGGTTTCGGTTTACTATTTACAGGTATGGAATCTATGAAAGTAGCAGTAAATCCATTAGCAGAATATAAAGGATTTACAGATTTATTAGCTACATTCGGAAGATATCCAATCTTAGGACTTCTTTTAGGATTTGGTATAACAGCAATAATACAAAGTTCATCAGCAGCAATGGGTATGTTAGTTGTTTTAGCATCTCAAGGATTAGTTCCACTTGCTTCAGCTTTACCTATATTATATGGACAAAATATAGGAACTTGTGTAACTTCATTAATATCAAGTATCGGAGCAAACAAAAATGCTAAAAGAGCAGCTATGATACATTTAATATTTAATATATTAGGAACAATTATTTTCTTAGTATTCTTAAATCGTTTCGTAGTAGATATAGTTGTTAAAATGGATCCAAATAATGTAGCTAGACAAATAGCAAATGTACATACTATATTCAATATAGTTTCAACTTTATTATTATTACCATGTAACAAACTAATTGTTAAATTAGCAATGAAAATTGTTCCAGATAAAAATGATGAGACAGAAGAAGATGAATCAAGAGTAATCAAATATATAGATGACAGAATGATTCAAACTCCACCAATAGCTTTAGCTAGTACAATAAAAGAAGTATCTAGAATGGGTGAAAAAGCTAGATATAGTGTTGACCATGCTATGGAAGGTATATTAGAAGCATCAACTGATGCTATCGAAAAAAGTTTCAAGCAAGAAAAGATAATAAATCAATTACAAAAAACTATATTAAATTATCTTTTAAAATTATCTAAAGCACCATTAAGTGAAGAAGATAGAGAAACTGTAGATGCATTATTCAATACAGTAAATGATATAGAGAGAATAGGTGACCATGCAGAAAACTTAGCAGAAATAGCACAATCAGCAATAGATGGTCAAGTTTCATTCTCAGAACAAGGACAAAATGAAATAAGCGATATGTATAATAAAGTTATTTCATCATATACTTATGCATTAGAAGCTATGGTTACTTCTGATGTACATTTAGCTTGTAAAGTTATAAAAATGGAAGAACAAGTAGATATAATGGAAGAATCATGTAGAGTAAATCATATGAGAAGATTAAATAATAATCTTTGTAGTATAGATAATGGTATCATATATCTAGAAATTTTAAGTAACTTAGAGAGAATTTCAGATCATGCAGCTAATATAGCTGAAAAAGTTATTCAACAAAAAACAGGCGATAATTAATTATTAAAATAAAATGCATTAAAGTATAGATTCGATCTATATTTTAATGCATTTTTTTATGTAATCATACGAATGATTTTTTTAATATTTTTATAAAAAACTATAATTTATTTTATCATATGTAATTACATTGAACTCTAAAATAACGCTTTCACAAAAACATAGGGCTTTTAACAAGCGAATATTTATTTAGTTAGATATAATTATATATATTTGATATTTTTTATATTAAATATATATGGTATAATTTAGGTGATTGCAAAAGGATCATTTAAAATAATAAATAACTTTAAAAAGAGAGGGATTAATTAATATGACTAAATTAAATTTAGATTATAGTAAGGTATTGGGGTTTTTAGATAAATCAGAAATTGATGCAATGCAACCATATGTGACAGTTGCTCACAACGCTATTCATGAAAAGACAGGGTTAGGAAATGATTTTTTAGGATGGGTAAATTGGCCAGTTGAATATGATAAAGAAGAATTTGACAGAATAAAAAAAGCGGCACAAAAAATACAATCTGACTCAGAAGTATTAATAGTAATAGGTATAGGTGGATCTTATTTAGGTGCAAGAGCTGCAATAGAAATGTGTTCTCATTCTTTCAGAAACAATTTATCAAAAGAAGATAGAAAAGCTCCAGAAATTTATTTTGCAGGAAATAGTATAAGTTCTTCTTATTTAGTGGACTTAATAGAAATAGTAAAAGACAAAGATTTTTCAGTAAATGTAATATCAAAATCAGGAACTACAACAGAACCTGCAATTGCATTTAGAATATTTAAAGATTTATTAGAAAAGAAATATGGAAAAGAAGAAGCAGCAAAAAGAATATATGCTACAACTGATGCTAAAAAAGGAGCACTTAGACAATTATCAGATGAACAAGGATATGAAACTTTTGTTATCCCAGATGATATTGGTGGAAGATTCTCAGTAATGTCAGCAGTTGGTCTACTTCCAATAGCAGCAGCAGGACTTGACATAGATGAAATGATGAAAGGTATGGCAGATGCTAGAGAAGATTTCTCTACAGATGTTATAGATGACAACTATGCATATCAATATGCAGTAATAAGAAATATATTACATAAAAAAGGTAAAGATATAGAGTTATTAGTAAATTATGAACCAGCATTACATTATGTAAATGAATGGTGGAAACAATTATACGGAGAAAGTGAAGGAAAAGACCAAAAAGGTATATTCCCAGCAGCAGTAGATTTCTCAACAGATTTACACTCTATGGGACAATATGTTCAAGATGGAAAAAGAATATTATTTGAAACAGTAATAAATGTAGAGCAACCTAGAAAAGATATAACAATAGAACTTGATAATGCTAATTTAGATGGATTAAACTACTTAGCAGGTAAAGGGTTAGATTTTGTAAATCATAAAGCTTTACAAGGAACTGTATTAGCACATAATGATGGACAAGTTCCAAATATGATAATAAACATAGAAAAATTAGATATATATAACTTCGGTTATATGTCATACTTCTTTATGAAAGCTTGTGGTGTAAGTGGATACTTATTAGGAGTTAATCCATTTAACCAACCAGGTGTAGAAGCATATAAGAAAAATATGTTCGCATTACTTGGAAAACCAGGTTTTGAAAAAGAAAAAGAAGAATTAGAAAAAAGATTATAATACATACTTTTAAATAGAAGTATTTAAGACGATAGAAAAATCCAAGCAAAATGATTACTTAATTTTGCTTGGATTTTTTTGAATATAAATTTCTATTTTTATTTAAGTTTAAATTAAGTTTATGATAATATAATAAAACCATAGAAACGATAATAAATATTAAAAATTTTATTTATAAGATAAATAACATTAATTGAACAAGTAAATCTTATGAATATAGGAGGAATATACAATGTCAAAGAAAAAAAGTATTAGTTTAGTTGTAATTGTGGCAATAATTTGTTCTATTTTAAGTTCATTACTAACAGTAGTTGTAGTAAATAAGACGGGAATATTAAATGGAACAACAAATTCAGTTAAGGGAACTAGCTCACAAATTGTAGTAAGTAATGAAAAAGGTACAAATGTATATCAAGCTGTAAGTGAAAAAGCAAAACCTTCAGTAGTTGGTATAACAACAACTACTTTAAGTAGTGATAATATGTTTTCTATGCCTACTGAATCAACAGGTGTAGGAACAGGGATAATAGTAGATTCAAATGGATATATACTTACAAATTCACATGTTATATCTGATGGTCAAGCAAAAACAGTAAATGTATTATTTAGTGATGGTAGTACAATAGATGGAGAAGTTTATTGGTATGATTCTCAACTTGATTTAGCTATAGTTAAAGTTAATAAAACAGGACTTACAGCAGCTGAATTAGGTGATAGTGATAAAGTACAAATAGGGGATATATCAGTAGCAATAGGTAATCCATATGGATTAGATTTAGCAGGAACAGTTACACAAGGTATAATAAGTGGATTAGATAGAACAATATCAACATCAGAAACAACTATGACAGGTTTAATCCAAACAGATGCAAGTATAAACTCTGGTAATAGTGGTGGACCATTATTAAATTCAAGTGGTCAAGTAATCGGTATAAATACTGCAAAAGCATCAGAAGGTGAAGGTTTAGGATTTGCGATACCAATTAACACTGCAAAACCAATAATAGAATCAATAATACAAAAAGGTAGTTATGAAAAAGTAACTTTAGGGATAAAAGGGACAGATGCATCAAAGTATGCTCAATATTCAAAACAACAATTAAGTACTGATGAAGGAGTATATGTAGCAGAAGTTGTATCAGGTTCAGCAGCAGAATCAGCTGGTATAAAATCAGGAGATATAATAACAAAAATAGATAGTACAAATTTATCAGTTATGTCTGATTTAACAAAAAATCTATATAACTATACTAAAGGTGATTCAGCAACACTTACAATAAATAGAGATGGAAAAGAAATGACATTAAAGGTAAAATTCTAATAAATTAATTATAAGTCACTAAACAAAAAAATAAACCCTATATAGGGTTTATTTTTTTATATATTGTTACATTTTGATGGACATGAAGAACAATCGCAATGTACTGATTTTAATTTATTATTTTTAGAATAGTAATTTAAGAAAATAGCAGTAAGTATAACTACAATTATGAAAGAAGCAAATTGTAATATAGTTACACCGCCAGAATTTCCAAATACTATTAATGAACCGACAAAGTTAACTACGAAACCTACAATCCATGCTACACCAAATTGGTATAGTAGAGAAGCAAGCATCATTTTGTTTCCGTATTCTTTTCTCATAGTAGCTAAAGTAGCTATACATGGAGTATATAATGCGCAGAAAACTAAGAAAGTATAAGCTGTTACAACAGTAAATACTACAGCAATACCAGAATTTAAATTACCAAATAAAATTAAAATTGTATTTACAACAACTTCTTTAGCACCTAAACCAGTTATTAATGCTACTGATATTCTCCAATCAGCAAATCCTAATGGTGCAAATATAGGTGTCATAAGTTTACCTAAGTAAGCTAAGAAACTAGTATTTATATCTTCTGTGAATCCTCCAAAGTTAAATGAAGACATTGCCCATATAAGAACAGACATGAAGAACATAACTGTTACAACTTTGTATAAGAATCCTTTTGATTTATTCCAAGCATTTTTTAAAAGAGCATTTAAAGTTGGAACTCTATATTCAGGAAGTTCTAATACAAATGGCTCTAGTTCAGTTTTATATACTGTTTTATTTAAAATTAAAGCTACTAAGATTGCAACTACTATACCTAATAAGTATAGAGAAGTAGTTACGATAGCTGCATTTTTCTTAAAGAATATTCTTATAAATAGTGCGTAAATAGGTAATTTAGCACCACATGTCATAAGTGGAGCAATAAGTGCAGTTATTTTTCTATCTTTTTCACTTTCTAAAGTTCTTGTCGCCATTATAGCTGGAGATGCACATCCCATACCCATAACCATTGGTATAAAAGCTTTACCTGATAAACCAACTTTGCTCATTATTTTATCCATAAGAAATGCCGCTCTAGACATATATCCACTATCTTCAAATAGTGAAATTCCTAAGAATAAAACAAAGATTAATGGGAAGAATGGTAATGTACCACCTAAAGAACCTAAAATACCATCGACAATCAATGATCTAAACCAAGCACTAGAATGAACTAAAAGTCCATCGACAGGTGCAATAATATAATTTTCTATTAATTCAGTAGATAAATCCTGTAGTGGTCCACCAACCCAATCAAATGTAAATCTAAATAGTAAAAATAAAATTCCGATAAATATTGGATAAGCTAAAATTGGATTTAAGACAATATTATCAATTTTATCGGTAATTGTTTTTTTATTTTTAGAATTATCAATAGTACATCTATCTAATATCGAATCTATTTTTTTATATGTTTGACTTTCATTACCAAAGTCCTCTATATAATTTGTTTTTAAGTTTACGGAATTTCTAATAACTTGTTCTATATTTTCTGTTCCGCTTTTCTTTTTTGCTATTATAGGAACAATTTGTATTCCTAATTCATCTGCCAATTTATCATAATCAATTTTAATATCTTTTGAATCTGCTAAATCAAGCATGTTTAGAAGTAATATAATAGGTTTATTATACTTCATAAGTTGTGTAGTTAAATATAAGTTTCTAGATAAGTTAGATGCATCAACAATATTTAATATAACATCAACATCTTCATTTTCTAAAAAAGATTTAGATACTTTTTCTTCGTTTGAGAAAGTATCCATTGCATAAATTCCAGGTAAGTCGACAATTTTAATATCTTTATTTAAATAACCTTCCTTTTTTTCAATTGTAACTCCTGGCCAGTTTCCTACATACTGATTAGAACCAGTAAGTAAGTTAAAAATAGTAGTTTTCCCTACATTTGGGTTTCCAAATAAGGCAACGTTAATCAAAATAGATCACTCCTTTACTTTACTGTAATGTTTTTAGCATCATTTTTTCTAAGTGCTAAATCTAGTCCTCTAAAGTTAATAACCATAGGATCACCAAAAGGAGCGACTTTTTTTACTGATATTTCAGTGCCACTTATACATCCCAAGGCGAATAGTCTTTTTGCTAGCCTAATATCACCGCTTATGCTATCAATTGTAGCTTTTTGGCCAACCTCCAAATCGTAAACAGTCATCATTAATACCTCCTAATGAAATTCATTATCATAGTAAAAATACTATATATATATAATAATTTTTATGGTGTAAAAAGTCAAGTTATGCTATAGGGGTAAAAAATGAAAATATATAGTAAATTTAAATATGAGTTTTTTCTATAATTTATATTAAAAATAGACAAAAACTGGAGATTTTTTGAAAAATATTGTATTATATATAATATATAAAGAAATAATTATTAAGAATATTAAAAGTTCGCTATAATTCATAATTTATTAGGCGATTGAATATATATTTTTAGATGATATGGAAATTTGGAGATAAAATTTTATGAAAACAAAGAAGATGGTTTTTTTAGGGCTAATGGTTGGATATAGTTTAATATTATATATACTAGAAACATATATTCCAAACCCATTTATAGTATTTTTTCCAGGGGCAAAATTGGGTTTGACTAATATCATAACTTTAGTTTCATTATTAATTTTTGGTTTTAAGGAAACTTTTATAATTGTAACTGTTAGAGTTATTCTATCATCAATTTTTGCTGGTCCAATGTCATATTTATTATTTAGCATAGGAGGGGCGTATTTAAGTTTAATAGTGATGTTTTTAGTAAATAAAATCAAAGGATTTTCAGTAATTGGTGTAAGTATTGCAGGGGCAATAGCACATAATATGGGGCAATTATTAGTGGCTAGTATTTTAGTTGAAAACTTTTTGATGATAACATATTTACCTTTTATGTTGGCAACATCTTTAGTTACCGGACTTTTTGTTGGTATAGTGTCGCAATTTTGTTATTCTAAAATGGATAGAATAAAAGATTCTTTTATTAATATGCGTCAATAATAAGTAATTAAAATTTAAATGTTAGTGGTGATAATATGGAAAACAATGAATTGGAAATGATAAAAAAAGAAATTGAGGAAGTAAGACAACAAATAAATACGTATATACAATATCCTGAGATATTTGAAGAAGAATTAACTGAAGCAAGTAAACAAATAGATATTTTAATAAATAAATATATACATTTGAGCAAATAACCCACAAGATGTGGGTTATTTATTTTATAAAAAGATTTATATATGTAAATTTTTGATTGATAAGAAATACAATAGTAGTAAGAAATTTATTAACATAAATTATAAATACAATATTGATTAAATAGGGGAGGGGATCTTATCAACGAGAAGGAAATTATTATACGATTGTTGATTTGCTTAATTATAGGCGGTCTTACTGGATTAGAAAGAGAGAGGTCTAATCAATTTGCAGGATTTAGAACACATATACTTGTTGCAATAGGATCTTGTATTACATCTATAACTGCTGTGCAACTGTTTATATCGTATAGTTCATATAGCAATATGGACCCTGCCAGGCTTCCTGCACAAGTACTGTCTGGGATAGGGTTTATAGGTGCTGGTGCAATATTAAAAAACTCTAGCGGAATAACAGGGTTGACTACTGCTGCTGGAATTTGGGCTACAGCATGTATAGGAATTGCTATAGGATATGGTCAATATATTTTAGGAATTAGTGCATGGGTATTAGAGATGATTACATTATTATCATTAAAGAGAATTGATAAATTATTTTTTAAAAAGGAAGTTTGTAATATATACGTTACAATATCCAGTTTAGAAGCTATAACAGCGACATTTGCAATTTTAAAAGAATGCAAAATTAGTATAAAAAACTTTGATGTTAACAGTAAAGGAAGTCAAATTTGGACAGCACAATATCATATTAGTTATGATAGAAGAATAAGAATAGAAGAGATTGAAAGAAGAATAAGAGATGTAGCTGGCGTTTTGGATTTATATTTTTATGACAAATAAAATATAAATATTAATTTTTGGGAAATATTATATTATTATAATTAAAACAGCACTAATAAAACATTAGATTAAAATATGGTAAATTAGGTAAAATATAAATAGATAATGCCGAATTTGAAAGGAGACGAAAAATGGAAAGACAAAAGATAGAAAGTCAATTCAAATGGACTATAGACGAAATGTACCCAAGTGAATCAGACTTAAATAAAGACATAGAAAAAGTAAAAGAATTAGTAGAAAAGGTTGTAACTTATAAAGGAAAATTATCAGAATCAAAATCAAACCTATATGAAGCATTACATACTTCAGAAGAAGCAGATAGAATACTTGAAAAATTATATGTATATACTCATATGAAAAGCCATGAAGACACTAGAATAAATGAAAATCAAGGTAAGGCTACAAAAATAGATATGTTATCTACAGAATTATCTATGGCAACTTCATATATGGTTCCAGAAATAATAAGCATGGATGAATCAAAGTTAAATGAATATCTACAAGATGAAAAATTGGCGTTTTACAAAAAATATATAGACGAAATTTTAAGAGTAAAACCTCATACTTTAAGCGAAACAGAAGAAGAAATATTAGCAGCGGCATCTGATTTAACTGCTGTACCTGAAAATGTATATGATATGATGTCTTATGCTGATATGAAATTCCCAGAAATAGAAGATGAAGAAGGCAAAAAAGTAAGATTAACTCATGCAAACTTCTCTTTATTCTTAAAGAGCAAAGATAGAAGAGTGAGAAAAGACGCATTTGAAGGTTTATATTCAGTTTATGAACAATATAGAAATACATTTGCATCAACTCTTTATGGTGGTGTTAAATCAGAAATATTCTATGCAAAAATAAGAAAATATGAAAGTGCATTACAAGGTTCTTTATTTGCAGATAATATAAGCGTAGATGTATACGAAAACTTAATAAAATCAGTAAGTGAAAGTATACCTGCACTAGATAAATATATAGACCTTAAAAAGAAATTCTTAGGTTTAGATGATATTCATATGTATGATTTATATGTACCTTTAACAGGTGACTTTGATATGAAAATTACATATGATGAAGCAAAAGAAATCATATTAGAAGCATTAAAACCATTAGGAGAAGAATATCTTTCTCACATAAAAGATGCATTTGAAAATGGATGGATAGATGTTTATGAAAATGAAGGTAAACAAGGTGGAGCTTATTCATGGGGATGCTATGATTCAAAATCATACATACTGATGAATTATCATGATGACTTAAATTCATTATTTACATTAATTCATGAATTAGGTCACTCTATGCACAGTACTTACTCAAAATCGACACAAGATTATTTATATTCATCATATAAAATATTTGTTGCAGAAGTTGCATCAACATTAAATGAATTACTTCTAATAAATTATTTACTTAAAAAATCAACTTCAAAAGAAGAAAAAATATATCTATTAAATTACTACTTAGAACAATTTAGAACAACAGTTTATAGACAAACTATGTTTGCTGAATTTGAAAAAATAACACATGAAACAGTTGAAAGTGGAGAGCCACTAACAGCAGAAGGATTTACAGATATATACTACAAATTAAATGAAAAATACTACGGAAACTCTTGTGTTGTGGACAAGCAAATAGGGCTTGAATGGGCGAGAATACCTCACTTCTATTCAAACTTCTATGTTTATAAATATGCAACTGGATTCTCAGCAGCAAGTGCTTTAAGTAAACAAATACTTGAAGAAGGTGAAAGTGCTGTTAATCGATATAAAGAATTCTTAAAAAGTGGAGGTTCGGACTATCCTCTAAATCAATTAAAAGCAGCAGGTGTAGATATGCATAAAAAAGAATCAGTAGACGAAGCACTAAGTGTATTTGCAGATTTAGTTGATGAATTAGAAAAAGAATTATAAAGAAATTTTTCTGGGGATTATATTTTTTCATCATAGTTAAATGAATATAATTCCCACTAAACTATAAAAATAAACAATTATAAGTTATAATTATATTAATAGATTAATTATTAGGCAAACTAAAAATTTACTTGGCAGAGATTAAAAATCTATTTTTAATTAAATTTTAATCTAAGAGCAAAGGAGTTAGTATTATTATGACGAATGAAGATATAGTTTTAAGTATAGAAACTCTAAAAGAGTATACTTCAGGAATGATAAAAAAGTGTCAAGAGGCAGTATTATTATCTGTTGAAAGTATGGTTAATAGAAATTTAGAACAAGCTAAGAGAATAATGGAAAATGATGATGATATTGACCTACTTAGAGAGTACATAAGAGATAGAAGTGTAGAATTAATGGCTTCAAAACATCCAATGATTAAGGACTTAAGATATATATACGTTTTATCTGATATATCTACTGAGCTAGAAAGAATAGGCGATTATGCAGTAAATATATGCAAAGAAATTGTAGCAATAGGAGAAAATGAATATATAAAAGAGTTAATCGATATACCTAGGATGTCTGAAATGTGTTCAAAAATGCTTGAAGCTTTAAACGAAGCATTCCTAAATGAAGATGACGAATTAGCATATCAAATTGCATTAACAGATAGAGAGTTAGATAAACTATATTCTAAAATAAGAGAAGATTCATTAAAGGTTATGTATAGGGATCCGGAGAGTAATATTAGTCAAGGAGTAAGACTTCTATTTATAGGTCGATACTTAGAGCGAATAGGAGATCATATAACAAATATATGTGAAAAAATAATATATGCGAAGAAGGGGACTATGGTTGAAATAGGATAAATATTTCAACTAGTATATAATATTTATCAACTTTATAAAAAAAGAACTTACATTAAGTGATTTAATGTAAGTTCTTTTTTTATATATAAAATTATATTTATTGTAAAACTATGAATAAATATAATTTATATAAATAAACTTCAATGAGACAAGTATTTAGTTTTAGTAATTTTCTTACATAGAAAAATGGTTAAGTATTTTATTAACAATAAAAGTTATACAAATGGCTTAAAAATTAAGAAAACAACGGAAATAGCTGAAAAAACAAGGTAAAAACAGCTAAATGGTAAAAAATAACATGTATATATTGAAAAATTATTAACAAAGAGTGTACAATGTAAATATAAAAAATATATATAAAAGTATTTAGACAAAAAATATTTTAATGATTTATCAAAGTAAGAATATGTTAAAAAATACAAGAGGTGAAGATTTAATGGAAAGTAACGTTAAAAACATTGTTGAGAAAGTGATTAAAGATGTTGAGGTTAAAAACCCAGGACAAAACGAATTCCATCAAACTATCGAGGAAGTATTAACTTCATTAATTCCTGTATTAGAAAAAAATCCAGCTTACATTGATGCAAAAATTTTAGATCGTTTAGTAGAACCAGAAAGACAAATTATGTTTAGAGTACCTTGGGTAGATGATAAGGGAGAAATACAAGTTAATAGAGGATTTAGAGTACAATTTAATTCTGCAATAGGACCATATAAAGGTGGTCTTAGATTCCATCCATCTGTTAATTTAAGTATTATCAAGTTTTTAGGATTTGAACAAATATTTAAAAACTCATTGACAGGTCTTCCAATAGGAGGAGGAAAAGGTGGTTCTGACTTTGACCCAAAAGGAAAATCAGATAATGAAATAATGAGATTTTGCCAAAGTTTTATGACAGAATTATATAGACATATAGGTCCAAATGTAGATGTTCCAGCAGGAGATATAGGTGTTGGAGGTAGAGAAATAGGTTATTTATATGGTCAATATAAGAGACTTAGAAATGCAAATGACCAAGGCGTATTAACAGGAAAAGGTCTAACTTATGGTGGTTCTTTAGCAAGAACTCAAGCAACTGGATTTGGTATAATCTACTTTGTTGAAGAAATGTTAAAAGAAGCAGGAAAGACTATAAAAGGTCAAACTGTAGTTATATCTGGAGCAGGAAATGTAGCAATATATGCAGTTAAAAAAGCACAAGAATTAGGTGCAAAAGTAGTTGCTATGTGCGATTCTTCTGGATATATATTTGATGAAGATGGAATAGACTTACCACTTATACAACAAATTAAAGAAATTGAAAGAAAGAGAATAAAAGAATATGCTATTAGAAAATCATCAGCAAAATACTTTGAAGGAAATAAAGGTATATGGACAGTGAAAGCTGATGTAGTTATACCTTGTGCAACTCAAAATGAAATAGACTTAGAGGATGCTAAGATAATTGTTGAAAATGGAACATTTGCAGTAGGTGAAGGTGCGAATATGCCTTGTACTAATGAAGCTGAACAATATTTCTTGGAAAAAGGGATATTACTAGCCCCATCTAAAGCAGCTAATGCAGGTGGGGTTGCAACTTCAGCATTAGAAATGAGTCAAAATAGTATGAGATTATCTTGGAGTTTTGAAGAAGTTGACGAAAAACTACATGGTATAATGGTAAATATATTTAAAAATACAAGAGATGCAGCTAAAGAATATGGATTTGAAGGAAATTATTTAGTTGGTGCTAATATAGCAGGATTTATAAAAGTCGCAGATGCTATGATGGCACAAGGCATAGTTTAATATAAATAAAAATGAGAGTTATAAGATAGTGCAGTAATGTATCTATTTTATAACTCTTATTTATTTGTGTAAAAAAATAAATAAAGATATAAATACAATTATTATGATTTTGGACCTAAAATAAAACAATTAACATATAAAATCCAAAAGAAAATACATTTTTGATATAAAAACAAAAAAATATGTATAAATTTTCATAATATACTGTAATTTATATTCCAAAATATGTATAATATATAAATAATAAAAAGACTAATCAAAAGGGCAAAAGGAGATATTAATATGGAAAAGAACGTAAAACAAATAGTTGAACAAGTTATAGAAGATGTAAAAGCAAAAAATCCAGGACAAGGAGAATTCCATCAAACTGTTGAGGAAGTATTAACTTCATTAGTTCCTGTATTAGAAAAAAATCCAACATATGTAGATGAAAAAATATTAGATCGTTTAGTAGAACCAGAAAGACAAATTATGTTTAGGGTTCCTTGGATAGATGACAAAGGAGAAATCCAAATAAATAGAGGGTTTAGAGTACAATTTAACTCTGCAATAGGACCATACAAAGGTGGTCTTAGATTCCATCCATCAGTAAACTTAAGTATAGTAAAATTCTTAGGGTTTGAGCAAATATTCAAAAACTCATTAACAGGTCTTCCAATAGGCGGAGGAAAAGGTGGTTCTGATTTCGATCCAAAAGGAAAATCAGACAGAGAAATAATGAGATTCTGCCAAAGCTTTATGACAGAATTATATAGACACATAGGACCAAACACAGATGTTCCAGCAGGAGATATAGGTGTTGGAGGTAGAGAAATAGGATATTTATATGGTCAATATAAAAAAATAAGAAATGCAAATGACCAAGGAGTTTTAACAGGAAAAGGTCTAACTTTCGGAGGTTCTCTAGCAAGAACTGAAGCAACAGGATATGGTTTAATTTATTTTGTTGAAGAAATGTTAAAAGAATCAGGAAAAACTATAGAAGGAAAAAGAGTAGTTGTATCTGGTTCTGGAAATGTTGCAATATATGCAGTTCAAAAAGCTCAATTATTGGGTGCAAAAGTAGTCGCTATGAGTGATTCTAACGGATACATAGTAGATGAAAATGGTATAGATGTAGAATTAATACAACAAATAAAAGAAGTTGAAAGAAAAAGAATAAAAGAATATGCAGAGAGAAGACCATCTGCTAAATACTTTGAAGGAAGAGGAGTATGGTCTGTTAAAGCAGATGTAGTATTACCTTGTGCAACTCAAAATGATATAGATTTAGAAGATGCTAAATTATTAGTTGAAAATGGAACATTCGCAGTAGGTGAAGGTGCAAACATGCCTTGTACTAACGAAGCTGTAGAATATTTCTTAGAAAAAGGTGTATTAGTAGCACCAGCAAAAGCAGCTAATGCAGGTGGGGTTGCTACTTCAGCATTAGAAATGAGCCAAAATAGTATGAGATTATCTTGGAGTTTTGAAGAAGTTGATCAAAAATTACACGATATAATGGTTAATATATTCAAGAACTCAAGAGATGCAGCTAAAGAATATGGATTTGAAGGAAATTATGTTGTAGGTGCTAATATAGCAGGATTCATAAAAGTTGCAGATGCTATAGTGGCACAAGGATTAGTTTAATTCAAATTTGTAGTATATTAACGTATAAAAAAATTTGGATTGACAATAATAAAGTATATTAGATATAATAAAAATTAATTATTAATAAATAAAGACTGAGAAAAAGAGGAGTATGTAAAGACTGCTAACAGAGAGGAAAATCAACTGCTGAAAGATTTTTCTAGATAAGATTTACAGAATGTAGCTTTGGAGTCTCTAAACTGAAATAGTAGTAAGTTTAGACGGTGAGAATCGTTAAATCTATTGAGAGTTAAGATATTATTTTTATAATTATATCTTAAAATTAAGGTGGTAACGCGAGCTTTTCGTCCTTAGATGGATGGAAAGCTCTTTTTTATTGAAATCATCTTAATTTATTTCATTTATATTAATATTTTAATAAAAATATTGGTTTAAACGAAAATAATTATCAAATTATGCAAAAAGAGTTAAAAGAACTTTAATATAAAATTTTAAGGAGGAAAAGGATGACTAAAGCAAATTTATCAAAAACTTATAATCCAAAAGACTTTGAACAAAGATTATATCAAGAGTGGATGGATAAAGGTTACTTCAAATCAAGCCCAAATCCAGACAAAAAACCATTCTGTATAGTTTTACCACCACCAAATATAACAGGACAACTTCACATGGGTCATGCACTTGACCATACTTTACAAGATGTTCTTATAAGATGGAAACGTATGGATGGATATGAAGCATTATGGCAACCAGGAACTGACCATGCTTCTATAGCAACTGAAGTTAAAGTTGTTGAAAAAATAAGAAAAGAAGAAGGAAAATCTAAGTACGAATTAGGAAGAGAAGAATTCTTAAAAAGAGCTATGGACTGGAAAGATGAGTACGGTAGAGTTATAGTTGACCAAATGAAACAATTAGGTTCTTCTTGTGACTGGGACAGAGAAAGATTCACAATGGATCAAGGTTGTAATGAAGCTGTTACTGAGTTCTTCGTAAAATTATATGAAAAAGGTCATATATACAGAGGAAACAGAATAATAAACTGGTGTCCAGATTGTAAAACTACTTTATCAGATGCAGAAGTAGAACACGAAGAAAAAGACGGTAACTTCTATCACATAAAATACTATCTAAAAGATAGCGACCAATTCTTAGAAGTAGCTACTACTAGACCTGAAACAATGTTAGGGGATACTGGTATAGCTGTTAACCCAGATGATGAAAGATACAAAGACATAGTTGGTAAAACTGTAATACTTCCAATAGTAGGAAGAGAACTTCCAATAGTTGCTGATGACTATGTTGATATGGAATTCGGTACTGGTGTTGTTAAAATGACTCCAGCTCACGACCCTAATGACTTCGGTGTTGGTCAAAGACATAACTTAGAACAAATCAACGTAATGAACGAAGATGGTTCTATGAACGAACTTTGCGGAAAATACGCAGGAATGGACAGATACGAATGTAGAAAAGAACTTATAAAAGATTTAGAAGAACAAGGATTCTTAATCAAAATAGTTCCTCATCCACATGCTGTTGGTACTTGCTACAGATGTCATACAGTTGTTGAACCAAGATTATCTGAACAATGGTTCGTTAAAATGGATGAATTAGCAAAACCTGCTATAGATATATTAAAAAACGGAGATTTAAAATTCGTTCCAGAAAGATATGGAACAGGAACTTACCTACAATGGTTAGAAAACATCAGAGACTGGTGTATATCTAGACAGTTATGGTGGGGTCACCAAATACCAGCATACTACTGTCAAGAATGTGGCGATGTAGTAGTTGCTAAAGAAGCTCCACACAGCTGTGAAAAATGTGGATGCGGTGAATTTAAACAAGATGAAGACGTATTAGATACTTGGTTCTCATCTGCTTTATGGCCATTCTCAACATTAGGTTGGCCACACAATACTGAAGAATTAGAATACTACTATCCAACAAATGTACTTGTTACAGGATACGATATAATATTCTTCTGGGTTGTAAGAATGGCATTTGCAGGTATGTTCTGCATGAATGAAACTCCATTCGAACATGTTTTAATACATGGATTAGTTAGAGACTCTCAAGGTAGAAAAATGAGTAAATCTCTTGGAAATGGTATAAACCCATTAGAAGTTATAGATGAATACGGTGCAGATGCATTAAGATTCATGTTAATAACAGGAAACTCTCCAGGAAATGATATGAGATTCTACTTCGAAAGAGTTGAAGCATCAAGAAACTTCGCAAATAAATTATGGAATGCATCAAGATTCATATTCATGAACATAGATGATGAAATAATGAACGGAGTAACAAGAGAATCTGTAGAAGCTAACTTCACATTAGCAGACAAATGGATAATATCTAGAGCTAATAGAGTAGCTAAAGAAGTTACAGAAAACATGGATAAATTCGATTTAGGTATAGCAGCTACAAAAGTTGAAGACTTTGCTTGGTCTGAATTCTGTGACTGGTATATAGAAATAGTTAAACCAAGATTATATGGTGAAGACAAAGAAGCTAAACAAACTGCTTTATATGTATTAACTTACGTATTAGAAAAAATACTTAAATTATTACATCCATATATGCCATTCATAACAGAAGAAATCTACACTTGTCTACCAACAGTAGAAGGCAGTATAATGGTTTCTGAATGGCCACACTACAAAGAAGAAGACAATATGGCTGAAGATGAAGCTATGATGGAACTTGCAATGGAAGGTATAAGAAACATAAGAAACGCAAGAGCTGAAATGGATGTTCCACCATCAAAGAAAGCTAAAGTTATAATAATACCAACTGAAGAAAAATTATCTGCTATAGAAGCTGGTAAAGATTACTTCGTAACATTAGCATCTGCTTCAGAAGTTCAAATACAAATGACTGAAGAAAATATACCAGAAGATGCTGTAAGTGTTGTTATAGAAGGTGCTAAAATATTTATACCACTTGATGAATTAGTAGACTTCAGCAAAGAATTAGATAGGTTAAATAAAGAAAAAGCTAAAATAGAAGGCGAAATAAAAAGAGTTAACGGAAAATTATCTAACCAAGGCTTCTTAGCTAAGGCTCCAGAAAAATTAGTTAACGAAGAAAAAGCTAAAAAAGAAAAATATGAAGAAATGCTTAAATCAGTATTAGAAAGATTAGAAAGCATAGAAGCTAAAATAAAATAATTAAAAAACTAAATTAAAAGGAGTATTCCAAAATAGCATATTTATTTTGGATGCTCCTTTTTTTGTTGTTAGAAAAAATACAAAGTACTATAATAATAGTATTGGTACAAATTATTTGTAAATTATGGTAATTATCATTGGTATTTATGAAAGTCAATTTTAAGTAATAAGTATAAATTAATTAATACTTATACATTAAGCTATAAAGTATAAGGAGGGGTCATAATGAATAGAAGAGTTGATTTATTAAAAGCTTTAAAATTATTAGCACTAATTATAGTTTTATTTATTTGTTTTACAGGGGTTATAAGTTGGAAACTAGAAAATAAAGCAGAAGGAAGTACTTTATCGAATTTAGTAAAAAGAGTTGAGGATACGAGTGTATTAACATCAGCCTCAAAGGCAAAAGGCAACGATTTAATTCTCGTAAATAAACAGAATTTTTTGGAAAATAATTATGTACCAGAGAATTTAGTAAGGCCCAATATACCTTTTTTAGAGGATTGTACTGAAGAAGAAATGCAACTGCAAAAACATGCAGCAAAGGCTTTAGAAAGATTAGTTAATGCTGCAAAAGATGAAAATATAACTTTAATAGGCTCGTCAGGATACAGGTCATATCAAACACAAGTTGAAGTCTATAATAGCTATTGTAAAAAAAAGGGGAAAAGTTACACTTTACAATATGTCGCTTCACCAGGTTCGAGTGAACATCAAACTGGTTTAGCAATAGATATCACAAATTCATCTCGCTGCTTTGATAAAAATAGTAAAGAGGCAAAGTGGCTTGCCGATAATGCATATAAATACGGATTTATTTTACGTTATTTAGAAGGTAAAACCGATATTACAGGATATAATTATGAACCTTGGCATATTAGATATGTAGGGAAAAAAGTAGCAAAAGAGATATATAACAATTCAGAAACGCTAGAAGAATATTTAGAGCGTCTAGGCTAACGATATCAATGTCTAAAAATATTTTTATATTAATTTCTACATTGAAAATATAACCAATACCTGGAAATATATTATAATATATAATATGAGTAATATATGTGCAATTATTGTATAATAAAATACATAAGTTACAATTTAGAAATATTAATATAAGAAAGGAGAGCTATCTAAAATTTAATTTTGGTAGCAATATAGACATTGAATTATCAAGAATCATTAAAATTTATAGAAGAATCTCATAAATTTGGGATTAGATTAGGGCTTGAAAACTCATTAAAATTACTTGAGCTATTAGGTAATCCTCAAGAGAAATTAAAAATAATACATGTTGCAGGAACTAATGGAAAAGGTTCAGTATGTTCTTTTATCTCAAATGCATTGCAAGCTCAAGGGTATAAAGTAGGTCTTTATACATCTCCATATCTAGAAAAATTCACAGAAAGAATAAGAATAAATGGAGAAAATATCCCAGAAGAAGATGTTGCTAGAATTGTAACATTAATGAGAGAAAAAATAGAACAAATGGTAGAAGAAGGTTTTGCTTATCCAACAGAGTTTGAAATAGAGACAGCTATGGCATTTTACTACTATTGGGAGCAAGGTGTAGATTATGTTGCTTTAGAAGTTGGATTAGGTGGTAGATATGATGCTACTAATGTTATAAAAGATTGTCTTGCAAGTGTAATAGTTTCCCTAAGTTTAGATCATATAGGAATATTAGGTGATACTTTAGCAAAAATAGCTTATGAAAAAGCAGGAATAATAAAACCTAATGGAATTACAATATCTTATAAACAAAAAGATGAGGCAGCACAAGTTATAAAAGATGTTTGTAAAGAACAAAATTCTGAATATATAGAAGTAGATTTTGACTCAATAAACGTTAAAAAATCAGATATATCATCTCAAATATTTGATTGTGTAGTAGATGGTGAAAAATTTGAAGACATGGAAATACAATTAATAGGAGACCACCAAGTTAACAATGCTGTTTTAGCTCTTACTGTACTAAAAACTATAAGAGATAAGCGTGGAGTTAAAATAACTAATGAAGCTATTAAAAAAGGATTCTATGATACTAAATGGCCAGGAAGAATAGAAAAAATAAAAGATAATCCTGTATTTATAATAGATGGTGCACATAATGAAGATGGTGCAAAATCTCTAAAAAATGCATTAGAAAAGAACTTCAAAGGTAAAAAATTAACTTTCTTAATAGGTATGTTAGCAGACAAAGATATAGATTCTGTTTTAGATTTATTAATGGACAAGTTCCAAAAGGTTGTAACTACTACTCCAGATAGCGATAGAGCAATAAGTTGTGAAGAATTAAAATCTAAAATCGAAAAATACGGAAAAGATGTAGTAGCAATACCTAAAATAGAAGATGCCGTAAAATATGTAATTGATAATGCTAAAGAAGACGAAGTAATAATTGCAGCAGGTTCATTATATATGATAGGACATATAAGAAGTTTAGTTAAATAAAAATTTATATTATAATAAAAAAAGAGGGTAAAATAGACGTTTGTATATTTTACTCTCTTTTTTTATTGCAAGGAGATTTTAATACTCTAAAAAATGTATAAATTAAAGTTGTACTTTCTTTAACTTGAAGTTATCCAATTAGTAAGATAATATAATTAATAACAAAAAACAAATTATATATGGAGAGAACAACATGTTTACAATAATGATAGTAGATGATAATGAACAATTACAAAATGAAATAGGAAATTTACTAATAGCAAACAGATACTCAATCTTAAAACCAACAGATTTTAATAAAATATCACAAACAGTAAAAGACAGTAGTCCAGACTTAATTTTATTAGATATAAATTTACCTAATAATGATGGATTTAAGATATGTACAGAGATACGAAGTTTTTCAAATATACCAATAATATTTATAACAAGTAGAAATACAAATATTGATGAACTGATGTCAATTACATTAGGTGGAGATGATTTTATTACAAAACCATATAATACTCAAATACTTTTGGCTAGAATAAATGCCCTTCTTAAAAGAGCTTATCCAAATAACTCTAATATGGATGTAATCGAGTATAATGGATTAACGCTAAATATTTTATCTAGTACAATTGAGTATAATCAAAAGAATATAGAGCTTACAAAGAATGAATTAAAGATACTTTATTACCTATTAATAAATAAAGGTAAAATTGTATCCAGAGTAGATATTATGGAGTATTTATGGGATAGTTCTATGTTTGTAAATGATAACACACTTACAGTTAATATAACTAGAATAAGAAATAAAATTGAAGAGATTGGTTTGAAAGATTTTATAAAAACTAAAAGAGGACAAGGTTATATTATATGAGTTTAAAAGATTATTTAAAAAGCAAAGTAGCTATAATATTTTTAAATATTATAGCTTTGATGACATTATCAGTTTTTCTTTTGAGTGTAGGAAATGAATCTAAAATTATAATAACTATAGCAATTACATGGATTGTCTTTTTATTTGTATATTTTATGTTTGCGTATAGAAAGAGGAGAGATTATTTCAAAATCATAGAAAAAAGCGTAGCAAATATTGATAAAAAGTTTTTAATAAGCGAAGTGTTAAAAGAGCCACCTTTTATTGAAGCTAAACCTTATTATTATCTATTAAAAAAATCAAGTAAATCAATGAGAGAAGAAATTAACAGAGAAAAGTCGAAGCATAAAGATTATAAAGAGTATATAGAACAATGGATTCATGAAGTAAAGACACCCATATCACTTATAAAGTTAATTGAAGAAAACAACAGAACAGCGAAATCATCAGAAATACTTATTCAGTTAGAAGAAATAGATAGGTATGTGGAACAATCTTTGTTTTATGCAAGAAGTGAAGATGTAGACAAAGATTACCTGATAAAAGAAATAAGTTTGCAAAGTTGTGTAAATAGTGTTATTACAAGAAATAAACAAGGATTTATTTTAAATAATATATATCTTGAAATAAATGATATAGATAAACTGGTATTCTCAGATAGTAAATGGCTTGAATTTATTTTAAATCAAATAATAGTAAATGCTATAAAATATAGACAAAATGAGTGCCCAAAGGTAAAGATATATGCAATTGATATAAAAAATGGTACTAGATTAATTATTGAAGATAACGGAATAGGTATCCCAAGTAATGAAATAGATAGAGTATTTGAAAAAGGATTTACAGGAAATATTGGACGAATAAATAGTAGATCTACAGGCATAGGACTATATTTATGCAAAAAACTATGTGATAAATTAGGATTATTAATAGACATAGAATCTAAAATAAATAGTTATACAAAGGTAATAATAACTTTTCCAATAGGAAGCTTTTGTAAGTTTTAATTCGAGTAATGTTACGAGATTGTCACATAAAAGTAAGATTAAATCGAATCAAGGAAGTTGCTTATAAGTTAAAATATCATTGAGGTGATAAATATGGAAAAAATATTAAAAATAAATAAAGTAGAAAAATATTATGGTAATAAAGGAAATATAGTTAAAGCCATAGATGATATAAGCTTTGATGTCAAAAAAAGTGAATTTGTGGGCATAATGGGTCCTTCAGGTTCTGGGAAAACAACATTATTAAATATGATAGCAACTATTGATGATGTGAGTTCAGGCAATATTTACTTAGATGGAAAGGATTTAACAGAGATAAATCGCAAGAATATAGCAAAGTTTAGAAGAGAAAATTTAGGATTTATATTCCAAGACTTCAACTTATTAGATACATTAACTATACATGAAAATATCGCATTAGCACTTACAATTAACAAGACTAATAAGAGTGAAATAGATGGAAAAGTATTAGCAGTGGCAAAGGAACTAGGAATAGAACATTTACTAGGTAAGTATCCTTATGAGGTATCAGGTGGACAAAAGCAAAGGACTGCCTGTGCAAGGGCATTGGTAACAAATCCAAAACTAATATTAGCTGATGAACCCACAGGAGCACTTGACTCTAAATCAGCACAAATGTTAATAGAGATGATGGCAAATTTAAATAAAGATTTGGGAGCAACTATTCTCATGGTAACTCATGATTCTTTTACAGCAAGTTATTGTAATAGGATATTATTCATCAAGGATGGAAAGATATTCACAGAGTTAGTGAGAGGTGAAAATACACGTAGACAATTTTTTAATAAAATATTGGATGTAGTAGCATTATTAGGTGGTGATGTTAGAGATGTACGCTAAGTTAGCCAAAAGTAATGCGAGAAAATCTATAAAAGATTATTTAATTTATTTTATAACTATAACAATATGTGTAAGTTTGTTTTATGCAATAACATCACTTTCCAGCTCTAGTTATGAATTTATAACAGAGGATTCTTATAATTTTAAAACTTTACAACTAATATTAAAATATTCTACTTATGTAATTACAGCAATTTTAATTTTACTTATAGCCTATGTGAACAAATATATGATAAGACGACGTCAAAGAGAGTTTGCAACATACATACTACTTGGAGCAGAACAAAAAAGTATTGCATTTATGTTCTTTATTGAAACACTTATAATTGCTACATTAGCAATAATAGCCGGAATATTTGTGGGAACCCTATTTTCACAAGCTATAACGGCTCTGGTTTTAGTAAGTGTAAATCAAGAAGTAGTATTTACCTTAAGGTTATATATGGATACAGTGGTCATTACATTTATATTCTTTATAGCAATGTTCTGTATAATAGGTTTGTATAATGTTTCTGTATTAAATAAAATAAAACTAATAGATATGTTAAATGCAAGTAAACAAGTAGAATTTCAATTTAGAAGAAGTGGAAAAGTATATGGTGTAATATTTGGATTATCAATATTATTATATATAGTATGTGTATATTGTACTTTTAAATTAATAAATACAGAAATTGATTATAGTATAAAATCACTGACTTATATAGGCATATCACTAGTAAGTTTTATTATAGGTACTTTTGCACTATTTTATTCTATTTCATATATTTTAATATATTTAAAGGGAAAATGTATTAATTTTAAATATGAAGGAACAAATTTATTTTTAATAGGTAGTATTGTATCTAAAATAAAGACAGCACCAATATTAATGGCAACAATAGCAATGACTTTTTTAGGGGCTATGATAAGTTTTATTATGACACTTGCAATGGCACAGTGGTCATTGGGTTATCTAAATATGAGAGTTCCTTATGATATTGATATAAGAAATGATTATAGTTATAACTTTGATATAGAAGATATACCAAAGTTAGATTATGGTGAGGTTGTACAATATTTAAATGATGAAGGTTATAGTGTAAGAGATTATTGCCAAGTTGAAAAATATTTTATAGATAAAGATGAGTTTTATACTGGGGATAGGAATAATTCACCTATGTTGGCAATAAGCTTAAGTGATTTTAACAAATTAAGAACCATGTTGGGTTATGAAAAAATAAATCTTAAAGAAAATGAGTTTACAACACAATGGCATAGTGTGGTTAATAATACTGATATTAACAAATTTTTATCAAAGAATAAACATTTGAATATTAATGGAGAAATTTTAAATATTAGTAAAGATTCACATTACAAAGAATCAATTGGGGAAAGAATATATGATTTTTATTCTTATAATATTATTATTTTGCCAGATAAGGTGTGTAAGGATCTTACTTTAGCAGAAACTAATTTTTTAGCTAATTTAAATAATCAAATGAGCTATAAAGATGCAGTGAATTTTGAATCTAAATATATTGAAAAATGGTTTAAAGAAAATAATAGGTATTTAATTGAAAAATATAGCAAAGAATTTGATATAACATCTAGTATTATAGACGGAATAGTAAAATCATCTGAAACAAATAATATTTTAAATATGACTTTGGCAATGAGAATCCTTGGAGTATATTTATGCATAGTTTTACTTACCATAAGTTTTACAGTGCTTGCCCTTGGTCAACTTACAGATTCTATTGAACATAAAGATAGATATAATGTTCTTAGAAAGTTAGGTGTTGAGGAAAATGATATAAATAAGATAGTATTAAAGCAAATCTCAATATATTTTGTAGTACCTATAGCTATTGCACTGATAGGTGTAGGAATATTCATATATAACTATTATCTAATGTATAAAGAGAGAATCGTTACTTTTATTGGTTTTAATTTATTTATTTTTAGTATTGCGACAGGAATTATTTTAACGATTTGTGTGTATATGTGCTACTTTGCAGGAACGTATTATACTTTTAAGAGAAATATAAAATAGGTATGGTAAAACAGCTCATAAACATACAAAAAGGGGAAAGATAAATTAATCGTAAATAAAATTAAAAAAATTATATTATACTATCAACAGAAAATTAATATATAAATTTATGTATATTTATAATCCACTTTTTCGTTATATTTTTATAACGGGAAGGTGGATTTTTTTAAGAAAAGGGACAAACCATATGTGCATAATTTATAAAAAAAACTAATATATTATTGTAGTATAGTTTGAGAAAGGAGGGAGGATTTGAAGGTATATATTTCTAATTATTTGTCACATAGTATAAGTATCATTGATTACGAAACTCTTGAAATGGAAAGAGAAATTGTATTAGATAATAATATCTATCCACATCATTTTTGTGTAGATGAAGATGAAGGAAAAATATATATTCCAAGTTTGGTAAATGGAACACTTTATGAGGTAGATATTATTAGTGGAAAAATTTTAAATTCTATATCGGTCGGTGGAAGTCTAAGTCAAATATTTATGCATGGAGATGAGTTATTTGTATCTAATGAAGATACAAACAGCATTTATATAATTAATAAATATACATTAGAAGCAATCTCTATGATTAGTGTAGATGATATGCCGCATGGATTAGGCTATGATCAAAAAAATAATAAACTGTATGTTCCATGTATAAATTCGATAATATGTATAGATATAGAAAATAAAATTATCTATAAAAAAATAGATACTGATTTTAAAGCTTGGCATTTAGAAGTAGATGAAAAAAAGAAAGAAATATACGTGTCAACTTTAGACGGCAAATTAGTAATATTAAAAGAAGATGATCTAGAAATTATAAATACGTTTTATGAATTATTGTTACCTGTTCAAATAAGATTTAATTACATTGATGAAAGAGTGTATATAAGTGATTTAGGATATAATCAGATAAAAATACTAGATTATAGGTTAGGAAAATATATAGGAAAGATAAAAGTAAATGGTATTCCACAAGGGTTAGAAATTTCAAAAGATTATAGTAGGCTATTTGTATCAGATACTGAAAATGATGAGATAAAAGTATATGATACAAAAACAAACCAGTTGATTAAGGCAATTCACGTAGGAAAAGAGCCTACAACAATAGTTTGTTTGTAGGCTACTTTTTATATGTAGTAAGTAAGTTTATTACTTCAGCGTACATATGAGAAGCATTCTTTTTCCAGTTATTACAGATGTGGTTTGCTTGCTTTTCAGAAGAAACATTTAAATTTAAGTCAATTAAATTACTCTGATTTTCAATTACCCTAAGATTAACGATGAATTCATTTTCGCTTTGCTTAACAAAACTAGATTTTACCTGTGTTTCAGCTAATAAACTCTCTTTATTTAGTTTTATATAGTGGTCTACTTTGTTAGCTGAATCCATTGGGATTTTAAGCATAAGTGATTCCAATGTCTCAAGTCCCCTTTGAGTTAGACAATAATACTCTTTGTCAGAGTCCTTATATATCTTTAGAAATTTTGATTCCATAAGTTGAGATAAAAGTTGTTGCAGCGAGAAATAATTCATCATTTCAGTTTCTAAAACAACTTGAGTGATTTGAGAATTTGTCAAATCCATTTTAATTTTATATAAAATATATAAGATTAAAAGTTTGTGGTAAGCTGTTTCTTCAGATGAATTTTCAAACATATTTATCATCCTCCACTAAACTATTATAATAATATATTAAACTAAAATATAGAAAAATAAAAGGTATAAATCATTAAATTTGAAAAGAATTTATTTTTTTAGAAGAGGGAATTTTTATGAAAAAAGGCTACCAAAAGGTAGCCTCTTTTTCTTGTTTGTCCACCTAAAAGTTTTTAGGGGAGTTTAATACTCAAGTATTAAAATTTACTATTTGCCAGCCATTTGTTTTTCAGCCATTTCGACTAATTTTTTAGTCATATAGCCACCAACATAGCCATTTTGTCTTGCAGTTAAATTGCCTTTATCTACTGCTTCATAGTTAGCCATACCTAATTCGTTAGCTATTTCTAGTTTCATTTGGTTTAATGCAGCTTTAGCTTCAGGGACAACTTGTCTGTTATTAGAATTTGCCATAGTAAATTCCTCCTTAAGTTAATCAACATTTTATTTAATGTTGTTATTTATAATTTATCCAAAGCGAAATATTATATGCTAAAAGAAAATGGAAGAGAAGTTATTTTTTATGATTAGCCATACAATTTGATATAATTTATACTAAAAATTTTTATAATAATATAGATTTTATTAAAGAATTTAAAAAATTGGTTATTTTTTATTAAATATAAAAATAGATTTTTAATATATAGGATTGGAGGAGGATGATATGTTTGCTAGAACGAGGGCTTTTTTAAGCAGTATTATTCTATTTTTACTTGGGTTAGTTTTGGTTTTTTCTTTAGTTTATTGTATAAGGATATTTTTGAACGAGCAAAATGAGGACATACCAATATACAGAGTGGAGACAGACAAAAAAGAAATAGCATTAACTTTTGATATATCTTATAACGAAGGAAATGTAGATAAAATATTAGATGTATTGGATAAATATGATGTAAAGGCGACTTTTTTTGTAGTGGGCAATTGGGTAGATAACAATCAAGATGTTGTGAAAAAAATTCACGACAGAGGACATGAAATAGGAAACCACTCTTATTCACATCCTTATTTTAATGAAATATCAGAGTCAGAGATGAAAACTGAATTAGACAAGACATCTAAGAAGATTAAAGATATAATAGGAGAAGAGACCACATTATTTAGACCTCCATATGGAGAAATAAATGAAAATGGTGTTAAGTACTGTGAATCTTTAGGGTACAAAGTTATAAATTGGGATGTAGATTCAATGGACTGGAAAAATATAAAAGGAATTTATATAGTAGATAGAGTTGCACAAAATACATCACCAGGTTCAATAATATTATTCCATGGAGAAGGCCGTAATATCGATGATTATCTAGATTCAATTATTGCGCATTTTCAAAAAAACGGGTATAAGATGTTAAAATTATCAGATTTAGTATATGACGAGGATTATTACATAGACTCATCTGGAGTTCAAAGACATAAATAATAACAGATACATAAAAATAAAATGTAATAAATATGATTTTTTCAAAATATATTTATAACATATAGAAGATAAAGAAACAATTAACAATTCGGGGGGATAAAAAGTATGGTAGTTATGAAAGACGATACAAATATTGTAAATCTAACTGGGGAACTTGAAGATAATTTAGAATTTAGTCATGAGATATTTGGAGAAAAGTTTTTTAATACAAAGATAAAAATAAATAGATTGAGTGATTCTTATGATATTTTGCCTATGACGATTTCAGAAAGGTTATTACAAGAATTAGACTTTGATAATAACAAGCTTGTGACTGTCTCCGGTCAACTTAGATCTTACAATAAAAATGTAGGTGAAAAAAATAAATTGATTTTAACAGTATTTGTACGAGAAATAAAACCAAAAGAAGAGGAAAATAAAGATCCTAATAGCATTTTCTTGGATGGATATATATGCAAACGTCCAGTATATAGAAAAACGCCTTTAGGTAGAGAAATAACAGATTTATTAGTGGCGATAAATAGACCATATAATAAATCAGATTATATACCTTCTATTGTATGGGGACGTAATGCCAAATTTGCACGAAATTTAAAAGTAGGCGACAGAATACAGATGTGGGGGAGAATACAAAGTCGATCATATGAAAAGAAGATAGATGAAGACACAGTAGTTAAGAAAGTTGCTTATGAAGTTTCAGTTTCAAAAATAAAGAAAATAGAAGAAGACGAAAATATAAATATTTAAGTGTTAAAACTTATTCAAAAGATGTAAAATAGATATAAGAAATATATATGATTTATCCTCTAGTATTAATGGAGGATTTTTTGTTTAAAAAAAGTCAAAAGAGGAGGTTTTTTATGTCAATTAATTATACATTAGTGTCAATTATAATGTTGTTTGTAATTCTTATAAGCATCCAATTTACACTTAATAAAATATTTATGATTTTAAAAGAAATTAGAGATATACTTTTGAACAAAAAAATAAAAGATGATTATAATGAAGGAACTAGAAAATATTAAAGCTATATATTAAAAAAGTTATCCAGACTCAGGACAACGATTTACTAAATAAATATATATTTATAGTGCAATATTTCTATTTTATTATATTAATATAAAATAAAATAGGACATGCAAGACGTGATTTTGATTTTTTAGTTAAGTTATTTAGGAGGTAAGATAGTGAGAGATATAAGAAAAGAATTAATAGATATATTAATTGCCGAGGTAAAACCTGCACTAGGTTGTACTGAACCAGTAGCAGTAGCCCTGGCTTGTGCAAAAGCTAAAGAATTATTAGGTGAAGAAATAGTAGAAAATAGAATATTAGTAAGTCCAAGTATTTATAAAAACGGGATGTGCGTAGGTATTCCAGGAACAGAAAGATTAGGACTAAAAATAGCTGTTGCAATGGGATTTGTAGGTGGACATTCTGAAAATGGTCTAACAGTATTAGAAACATTAGATGAAACTCAAGTAAGAGAATCTGAAAAATATATGGATACAACTCCTATAGATATTGTTCCAGCACAAACAAAAGATAAAGTATTTATAGAAGTAGATTTAAGAGGAAAAAATAATATAGCAAAAGTAGTTATAAAAGAAAAACATGACAACTTTATATATTTACAAAGAAATCATGAAATTTTACTTGATACAGGTGAGTACAATCAAGAAGTAGATGCAAAAGCGGCAGATAAAAATACAGTTATTAAAAAAGAAACTTTCATGGACACTACTAATGTAAAAGAAATAGTAAAAAATGTTGAAAATATGGATTTAGAAGACATTAAATTCTTATTAGATGGTGTAAAAATGAATCTTGAAATAGCTGATTATGGTTTAGAAAATAAAGCTGGAATAGGTGTTGGATTCGGTATAAAAAAAGCTAAAGAAGAAGGGTACATGGCTGATGATTTAATGACAGAGGCAATGATGTTAACAGCAGCTGCATCAGATGCTAGAATGGCTGGAATAAAAATGCCTGTTATGAGTTCAAATGGAAGTGGGAATCACGGTTTAACAGCAATACTTCCAATAGTAGCATATAGCAATAAATTCCCTCAAAATGATGAAAAACTAGCAAAAGCATTAGCAATATCACACTTAGTAACTGGATATATTAAAAATTATACAGGGAGATTATCGGCAGTTTGTGGATGTGGAGTAGCAGCATCAACTGGAGCGGCAGCAGGGATTTCTTGGTTAATGGATGAAGATATAACTCATATAAAAGGTGCAATCGAAAATATGATAGCAAACTTAAGTGGAATGATTTGTGATGGAGCTAAAGCTGGTTGTGCACTTAAATTAGCATCAGCAGCATCAGCGGCAGTTCAAAGTGCAATAATAGCAAAACAAGGATTCCATGTTCCACCAAAAAATGGAATAGTTGGAGATAAAGTAGAACAATCTATTAGAAACTTAGGTAAAGTAAGTGATGAAGGTATGACAGTTACAGACGAAGTAATAATAGATGTTATGAATGATATAAATAAGGTAAAATAGTAAAAATACATATAAAAATAGGTAAATCTTTTAAATGTATTTATTAATAAAAATAGAGGCGAGATAATACTATTCAATCTGCCTCTATTTTTATTGTGAAAATTATAAGAAAATTTAAATATGGAAAAAATTGCATTGAGTAAAAAATAACTAAATTTACTAAAATTATCATTTTTTGTGTATACTTTACTATGTGAATTATTTAGTTAAAATAACTAATCTAGGGAATTAGCCAGATTATCTAGAGTTTAAAGAGAGGGTTAATAACATGGAGGGGAAAAAAATCCAAGACTATATGAATGATATAGACGAAGAATTTTTACAATCTGAAAGGTTAATTACAAAAAACGGGTTAAATAATTTAAGTAAAAAAAACAAGAAAGCTGGACTAAAAACAATACTACTAATAATGTTTTTTATATGTATTTGGATATTTACATATATAGCATCAAATAAAAATACAATATTCTTAGCTCAGTCAGTCGGAAATGTCAGTGCTAGATATGTAGAGAGAGCACCAATAATAGAGTATGAGAATAAGCAAGAAGAGTTAAATGAGGAAGAACTTTTCATGAAAAAAAATACTATAATTGCTAAGGGTAGAGTAAAAAATGTTAGGAATATAAGAATTAAATTCAACAATGAAATGATTTATCGTGCAGTAGCAGAAATTGAAATTACACAATCATATAGAGGAAATTGTAAATCAGGTGAATTAATATCTGTATTAATTCCATGCACAATTCATATTGGATTAGATGCTTTAGAACATGAAGTTATTTCTAATTTAAGAGTAGGGATGAATGGAATTTTTATGATGGAAAAGTATGATCAACATTCTTATATCGAAGAAGAGGGCACTATATTATATTTAGAAGACTTGGCTGAATATGGATTTATAGATGCTCATAAATATGGATTTTTAGAAAATAAAGGTCAATTAATATTTGATAGATATACATTTAAAAGTATAGAAAAAGCAACAAAATTAGATGAAGTTGAATCATACATCAAAAAGATGATAGAATAATTATATAACTATTCTTTGTGACTATTTAATATAGACAGAATTTATTAATCATTATAAAATAGATATATTAACGATTATGGAGGAACAATAATGGATATAGAAAAAAAAGTTTGGGAAGTATTATGTTCTGAAGAGGACTTAAATAAAAGAATAAAAGAATTAGGAGCCCAAATTACAGAAGATTATAAAGATAAAAATCTAATGGTTATATCTTTATTAAGAGGTAGTTTCGTATTTTGTGCAGATTTAGTTAGAGCTATCGATTTAAAAACAAAAATTGATTTCATGACTACACAAAGTTACGGAGATGGTTTCTCTACAAGTGGAAATGTAGAAGTTGTAAACGATATAAAAGGAAGCCTAGAAGGATATGATGTATTAGTTGTAGATGATATAACTGATTCAGCACTTACAATGGATTATGTTATAAGACATTTAAAAGAAAAAAATCCAAAAAGTATAAAATCTTGTGTTTTACTTGATAAACCAAGTAGAAGAAGAGTAGAATTAGTTCCAGATTATTGTGGTTTCACAATAGAAGATAAATTCGTAGTAGGTTACGGATTAAACTATGGAGACCATTACAGAAATATACCATATGTATTTGTTGTAACTGATAAAGATAGATAGTAGTAAATGGGGTAACATTTTGTTACCCCATTATTTATATAAATTAATATTAAAGTTTCATAAATAATTAAATCTTAGTGCTTTTATTGTCTTTTAATTTTTCTATTCTGTATCCGATTTCTTTATTTGCTAGTTTATATCCTTCTTTAATCATATCTTCTCGACTAATAGCATTACCCAATAAAGAATCTATAGTAAGCTGATTTCTATCTTCAAAATATTTTTCAAGAAGCTGTTCCTCTAACTCAGATTGTACTTTTAAATCACCTTCATGCATTATATGTTTTACATCAAAGCCTGCCTTTATTAATTCTTTACCTAGTAATATCGCACGATGGCATCTAATAGGCTCTTGCATTGCACCAAGCAGTACTATTTTATAATTTTTAGAGCAGCCAACTTTTAATCTTTCTATTCCTCTTTTAAATTCATCTTCTAAAATTACTTTATCAAAATCTGCATATCCTTCATCATTATAGCTGACTTTAGTTTTTCTTTTTGCACCAAATTCATCAGCCATATAGATATATGTATATCCTAAATTTTTTAGAGTTTCGTGGAGAAATTCTTTATTATATTGAGTGTTATATTTTGAGTAAGGGGTAGATCTTATATCAACTACACAATTTATATCGTATTTTTTTAATATTTCTATAAACTTATCAAACGGATAATTAGAATGACCTAATGTATAAATTTCTATTTTAACCACATCCTTAATATATTTTAATTATATAAATATAATACCCAAATTTTAATATGAAATTTTGAAAAATAGTATTAGCTAATTGATTTTATTTAAAGATAAACATAAAAACTCAAATATAAAAATAGAAAAAATTTAAAAATTAAGCTAAAAATAGAATTTTTATTGTAAACAATGGCAATACTTATTAATAACATATAGTAAGTAAATTTATTGACAATTAAATTAAAAAATAATAATATTAAAATATAAATTATAAAACAAATCCATTGATAAGGAAGAGTAATTAAGTTTAGGTTCGATATAGAGAGTTGAGGATGGTGGAATCTCAACAAGAAAGAATTTAATGAATGGGCCTTTTAGGAGTAAATTGAAATCTTTATGAGAGTAGACTTTACCGTGTGTTGCACGTTATAGCAACTGAGGTATTATATAGTACTGAGAATTAAGTGATGTATTTTTTAATACATAATTTAGGTGGCAACGCGGATATAACACTCCGTCCTATAGTTTTAGGACGGAGTTTTTTATTATAAAAATATTTAAGACGTATTAACAATATAAGGAGATGAAAAAATGAGCAAAAAAACTATATTAACAGGGGATAGACCTACTGGAAAGCTACATTTAGGACATTATACAGGTTCTCTTAAAAATAGGGTAGCTCTACAAAACGAAGATAAATACAATATGTTCGTAATGATAGCTGACCAACAAGCATTAACTGATAATGCTAAAAATCCAAAAAAAATAGTAGATAATTTATTAGAAGTAGCTATGGACTATATGGCTGTTGGATTAGACCCAACAAAAACAAATTTATTTATACAATCTCAAATTCCAGAATTAGCAGAGCTTACAATGTACTACTTAAACTTAGTAACAGTTTCTAGACTACATAGAAACCCAACTGTAAAATCTGAAATACAACAAAAAGGATTTGGAGAAAGTATACCAGCAGGGTTCTTCATATACCCAGTGAGTCAAGTTGCTGATATAACTGCATTTAAAGCTGATTTAGTTCCAGTTGGAAATGACCAAAAACCAATGATAGAACAAACTAGAGAAATAGTAAGAAGTTTCAACACTACATACGGAGATGTATTAGTTGAGCCAGAAGGAATGTACCCAGAAGGTATAGCAGGAAGACTTCCAGGACTTGATGGAAAAGCAAAAATGAGTAAATCATTAGGAAATGCTATATACTTAAGTGATGATGCTGACGAAGTTAGAAAAAAAGTAATGTCAATGTTTACAGATCCAAACCATATAAGAGTTGAAGACCCAGGTTGTGTTGAAAATAACGCAGTATTCACATACCTAGATGCTTTCTGTAAAGATAAAGATGCATTAGAAGAAATGAAAGCTCATTATAGACGTGGTGGACTTGGAGATGTTAAAGTTAAGAGATACTTAAACGACATATTACAAGCTGAATTAGATCCAATCAGAGCGAGAAGAAAAGAATTAGAACAAAATCCAGATTATATATATGAAATTCTTAAAAAAGGTAGCAAAAGAGCAAGAGCAGTAGCAGCTCAAACTTTAAGCGAAGTTAGAGATGCTATGGGAATAGAGTATTTTAAAGGAATGAACTTTTAATAAAGATTTAATATAAATTAAAAAGGCTGAAATATAATTTAAATTATATTTCGGTCTTTTTTTATTTTTTCTTAGAATTAAACTATAAGAAATTACAGTAAAAATAAGATTTAAGTTTATATTTATAAATAAATTTTTTATAAATTAAAAAAATTACGTTCTGCTCTATATTTCGACAATTTTTGCTATACACACTATGATATAATCGTGGATAGATTTTGTTAAAAAGGGAATTAGTTTTAAATATGGATATAAATATATAATTATTTTTTTAGATTATGGAATAAATATTTATAAATCAAAGGAAGGAAGAACAATGAATTTTCTTGGTCAAACTACAATAATAAAAAGTATAGGGGTATTAAGTAAAAATCTATATAAAAAGAAAGTAGAGACAATAGGATTTATTTTATTAGAGTTGTTATTAGGTTCAATTTCTTTATTTGTTTTTTCTGCATGTGCAGTGGCAGAAATGAAAACAGAAAGTGGTAATATCCCATATTTTTGTTCTATAGTTGAGATTATAGAGGCAATATCAATTTTAATATTAACAAAAATGATTTTATTAAATGAATCAGAAAATAAAATAGATAGAAAATTAAATCTTAAATATATAAGTATATGGATTATAACTTTTATAGGAATAGTTATAATCTCTAAATCAGTTGATATACTTGTTATTAACAATTTAAAATCATCATTTTATAACATAATGGGTAGAATGAGTGAATTTTCTTTAGTAAGAGCAGTAATAATGTACTTATGCTTAAGTATGATTGTTGCGATACCAATGTATTTAATATCATATACTAGATTTAATATTGTTAAAGGAAATAATGAGATATCTCTAATAACTGCTTTAAAAAGCTTTTTTAGAAATATACTAGTAATATTAATTTTTTGGATATTAGATAAAAGTATAGAAGTTTTAAGTCTGATACTTATATCAAAATACTACTTAATATGTGGTGCTATATGTTCTATAACATCTGCACTATATTTAGCTTTAGTAGTGTCTAGTGCTTATGTAAGTGTAGAAAATGATTTGCAAAAATACGACAAAAATGCATGTTAAATTAAGATAGTTTAAGTTAAAGATCAAACAATAAATCATGATATAAAATTAATTTATGAAAGAGGGTAAGTTTGATGAAAAAAAATAAGTTAAAGAATATCTTAATTTTTATAGTTATTATTATTTTATGCATATATGGTTTTAAAAAGATAACTAATATGGGGAGTAAATTTACTTCTAAAGATAATCTCAAAGTAGATTGTGAGCATGAATGGGACAATCTAAATGATAAAGATAAAAAGATAATAAAACAAGTTATATCCCTTGCAAAAAAGAAACTAGGTACAGAATATGTCTGGGGAGGAAAGGGCGAAATAATAACTGAAGAAAGATATAATGAGCTTGTAAAATGTTATGGAGAAAGCTATTATCCATTAGATAAAAAGGATTATATCGGTATTCAAGGATTTGATTGTTCTGGTCTTACATATTGGACATATAAAGAAGTATCGGGTGTAAATATCGGTTATTCAACAAGTCAACAGCAAGAAGTACTCAAAAAATATAAAGTAAAAGATACACTTCAGCCAGGAGATTTGATATTTACAACTAGACATGTAGTTCTTTATATAGGAGATGGATATGTTATACATTCAAAAAACAAATACAAATACCCAACAGGAGGAATTAAGAAGGATTCTGTGAAGTGGTATAAAAAAGGGACAGCTTATAGAGTAATCGATTATATAAATGACCAAAAATAATAAATTTATTAATCGATTACCATAAATATAAATAAACAAATATGAGGGAGAGTTATAAGCTAAAAAATAAAAGGGAGATTATCTATGGTATTATGTGAAAGGTGTGGAAAGCACAACGAAGATTACTGTAATTATTGCAGTGATGAGGGAAATGAAATGTCTACTTTTGAAAGAAAGTTGATATTAAACGAAAATGAAAATAAATATTGTGATGGATGTGGTCATGAAACAAAATCAAATCAAATTTACTGCTCAGAATGTGGTAAATTATTAAGCCAAGTGGGGAAAAGAAGAAAAACTAAAAGAAAAATAACTCAAAATACTGGAAATATTAATAATCCAAGTTTAGGCTCAATAAATGAGGCAACAGGAGCTATGGCTAAAGAGGCAAAGAAAATATTTGGCGATTTACCTAGTTTCTTCGGAAATACAATTGATGAGCTAAAGAGCTTTAGCTATGTATCATTTGCTCAAAACAATATAAATACAGCATTAAAAACAGATGGAATATCAATAGTATTAATGCTTATCTATATGTTTATACAATTACAATTAGGTGATTCATTGTTAAATGAATTAGTTGAAGATACTTCAATGGAATTATCAAGCTTTAAACAAGTGGTATTTGGTATAGCATCTATGAATGCACCGAAAATCGTGATAAATGCATTATTTAATACTGTTAATGTATCGATAGCAGCTAGAATAATAATTACTCCAATAATTACAGGATTCATTATATATCTAGTAACAAGATTTATATATAGCAAAACTGAAGTTAAATCACTTCCAACAGCAGTGTTATGTGCTCTTGTATATGCAGCAATTATAACAGTAATATCTTTATTTGCAAGAGTAAATGTTTCGGAAGATTTATATACTAATATAAAAATTTATATTTCAGTTTTTAGTGTATTTATTAATTCATTTATAATATCTTTTATTGCGAATATATTAGCATTAGAAAAACAAAACTCTAAAAAAGTCGGAACGCTATCTAATATATTTAAAAATAACTTATTTATTTTAGGGGCAACATTACTTGCATTTACAATAATATTCCTTGCATGGATGTATATAAAAGTAGGCTCATTTACAGATATATTACGTATTTTAAAAGCTAGACTAGCAATAGGTGGATATATAGATAGTTACAACGATATATTAGGATTTAGCGGAATGAAATTAAATATAATTTGGTTTGTGTACATGGTGATAATAGGATTAATGATGAGCTCATGGTTAATACTTATGTCACATCTTGTAGCTATAAAATTTGCGACTTTATCTGTAAGTTTATTCTCATTTGTTGAACAAGGAGAAGGAATGTGGATATTATTAATTTTAATTCCAATTGCTACACTTATTATAATTGGTAGAATGATAAAGAAAAGACACGGAGAAGAAAATCACAATATAATAGGTATTTATAGTATATCTTATACAGCTATAATGGGATTAATATCATATTTTTCAACAATTACAATAAGTGGGAATGCAGCTGAAGATTTAATTTCGCTAATATCTAGCTTTACTACATCATCAGGAAGTGTTGACTTTACACTTGGAACTAATCTATTTGCAACAATAATAACTGTGTTTATATTTAGTACGGTATTTATGTATATAGGATATAAAACTAAGAAAATTGAAAACTAAAATAGAGGAGAATTAATATTATGGCTACTAGACAAGAAATAATGAAAGAAATAGATAGATTAAATAAATCAGTAGAGGATGCAAATTTAAGAAAAGAGGAAGCTCTTTTAAACTTAGGTATATTAGTATATCAAAAAGTTAGAGAAGGGTTACTTGATAATGAAGAAATAGATCAAATATGTGAACCTATAATAGGATTTGATCATGTAATATATGACGCAAAAGTTAAGATACATAATCATAAAAAAGGGTTAGAAGGTATTAAATGTAGTTGTGGAGCATCTTTAAATCCAGAAGATAGATTCTGTGGAGCTTGTGGTAAAAAGGTTGAACTTCCAGTTGATAATACTGAATATATGACATGTGAAAGATGTTTATCAGAAATAGATAGTACTTCAACATTCTGTCCATGTTGTGGAATAAAACTATAAAGATAAAAGTTAATATATAAAATAAAAAGAGTATAAAATATATAAAATTATTTTATACTCTTTTTTTTATAACATATAGGAAATTATATTTCACCTTCTATAACTTCAGCAATTCTATGAAGAAGGTGAGAAAATGCAAAGAATGTTGTTTCAAATCGTATATAATCTAGAACATTTTCATCCCATAAAAACTTAATTTCAGGTGGAAAGTCACAATCTTCTTCAAAAAATAGAAATTTGACTGGTAGGAAATCGAATATATTTATTATATATCCAACGTCTGCTTCATTTATTTTTTGACCACCTAATTTCTCACATGCTTTAGATAAAAGATTTATATTGTTGGAAAATAGGGTTTCGTATTTTTTAAACATAGTATTCTTTCCACCAACATTACCTACATTGACAACTCCTTTTAAACTATTGGGAGTGCACCAATTACCAGATAAATGCAAATGTTCTTTTGAATAATCAAATAAGTCTAAAATAGACATAACTTCATTATAGGTCGCATTTATATAAGTATTATTTTTAGATAAATATTGGATACTTCCATTTTGTCTATTTAAGCGATACTTTTGACCTATAAAATTGATATAAAGATAGTGTTCATCTAACTCTAAATTGAATTTTTTGGCGATTTTTTCATGATTCCATTTAGGAAAGAGTATTAAAGCTTTTTGTGTTTGAATTTCATAATTTGATTTTTGGTTAGTCATATAAATATTCTCCTTGTATATCATTATATAATGACAATCCTAGATGACTGTATTTACTTTTAGAGTAGTAGATTTTAATAACTTATGCAATTGAAATGGTTGTAAATCTTAGAAATGAAGAAAGTTATAAAGAAAAAAGGAACGAAATAAATATAAATTTATCTCATTCCATAAGTTTGACCCTATTAATCTTGATAATTTATAAAATAGTCAGAGTATTTTACTAACATAGCTGAGCTATTTTTAAAACCATCATATATATGTTTACTAAAGATTGTTTCTAATGCTTGTGTATCTTTCTTAGTAAGTGCATCAAAAATCATACGATGTTCTTCGTATAGATGTTGAATGTTGTTTTCCCCTTGTAAATTTACTAAAGAACGAAATCTTTCGTAGTGATGATTTATTCCTAAAACCATATTCCATATGTTTTCTTTTCCTGCAATACGGAAAATTAATCTATGGAAGTTGTTATCGTATTTAATAAAATCATTTACTGAATTTTCGTTTTCAGTTGCACCTTGTAAGAATAATTTTTGTTCATTTAGATTAAACTCTAGTTTTAGTTCGTCTGCCTCTGTAAGAGTCATAGTAAGATCTTTTAAGATGGATAATTCAACTACTTTACGGACATAAAGAACATCCGAAATTTGGTTTATATCCATTAATGATACAAAAGTACCTATGTGAGGTTTTACTTCGAGTAAACCTTCGTTAGATAAAGCTTTAAATGCGTCACGCACCGGTGTACGAGATACATTGAACTTTGAAGCTATATCTGTTTCGCTTATTGAACTTCCTGGAGCTAATCTAAGGCTTAAAATTTCTGCTTTTAAACCTTCATAAACAATATTTGATGAAGCATTGCTTTTTTTTAATTTCATCTAACTGTACCCCTATTTTGTTTTATTGTTTAGTTTACGATTGTTTAGTTTAAGGTATTGAAAAATACCCTCTCGAGATTCTAGCATATTTCAAGATATAATGTCAATCCAATTAAAAACACTATAATTATGACTATAAAATAGTAAATATTTTTATAGGATTTATTTGTTAATTTTATTAAGATTGAGTGCTTATTATTTTAAAAAACTTTGTTATAAAAAAGATTATCGGTATATTTTTGCTATTTTTTATTATGTTTTCCTATAAAAATGAGAATTATAACGAGTTTAGGAAAATGTTTTTGTAAACGTGAAAATGATTTGTTTTTACATATTATGGAATAGAAAAGGGATGTAAAAATGGGACAAAAATAAAGTCTTGTATACTAGTTTATATTAAAAGTTATATAAATATAAAAAATGATAAAAAAATTTTATAAGATTTTAAAAATAGAAAAACCAACAGGGACAATGCTTTCACGGGTATGATTGTTAAAAAATAAACTAATATTTACAAAAAAACATAAAAAAACATAAAAATGGTATTTACAACTTGTATACAAGTATGTTACTATAAGTTTGTTATTAAAATAACACAATCGATTGAGTGGTGATTGGTGAAAACGGAATCACGGGAAAATAATAATAACAAAAGTAATATAAATAGTTACTATATGATAAAGATGGAAAATAGAAATGAAAAACTATAAAAATGAATTAAAGACTACAATGAAGAGATGTCATTAGTAACTAAGGCAGTAAAATAAAAACAACATACACAGGTAAAAACTCAAAATAATAGCGGGGGGCATTGAAATGGACTTACGACAATCAAATGTAGGAATAAGCAAAGAAAGCAAAGCAGTTAAACCTTTTGGAATAAAAGATAAAGTCGGATATTTATGTGGGGACTTAGGAAACGATTTTACGTTTATATTCGCAAGTATGTACTTAATGGTATTTTACACTAACGTATGGGGAGTTAATCCATCATTAGTAGGAACTTTATTCTTAGTATCAAGATGTATAGATGCGTTCACAGATGTAACAATGGGACGTATAGTAGACAAAGCAAAAACAACAGAAAATGGTAAATTTAGACCGTGGATTAGAAGGATGGCAGGGCCAGTTGCATTAGCAAGTTTCTTAATGTATCAATCTAGCTTAGCTGGAGCATCTATGACAGTTAAAGTAGTAGTGATGTTCGCAACATATATATTATGGGGATCATTATGTTATACAGCAATCAATATACCTTATGGATCAATGGCATCAGCTATGACAGATGTACCAGAAGAAAGAGCAGCTCTTTCAACTTGGAGAAGTTTAGGTGCTAACTTTGCATCAATAATAATAGGATCAGTAGTACCTCAAATTATATACAGTGCAGATGCAAACGGTAACCAAATAGTTAGCGGTAGCAAATTTACATTAGTAGCAGGAGTATTCTCAATATGTGCATTATTATGCTACATAATTTGTTATACATGTACAACTGAACGTATAAAATTAGAACCAACTAAAAAAGAAGAAAATGCTTCATTAGCAAAATCATTCAAAACAATAATATCAAATAGAGCTTTATTAGCAATAATAGGAGCAGCAATAACTTTATTACTAAGCCAATTTATGGCTCAAACAATGAACCAATACTTATTTGCAAGTTACTTTAGAGATATAAATGCATTATCATCACTTAGTATGATAAGTTTACCACTAAGCTTAGGATTAGCAGCAATATCTGGAGTATTAGCAAGTAAAGTTGGTAAAAAAGAATTCTCAGTATTTGGGATGTGTTTAGCATCAGGAGCTTATGCAGTACTATATTTCATGAAAGTTACAAACCCATGGATATTCATAGTATTATATCTTGTAGCATGTATAGGAACAATAGGATTCAACATGTTTATATGGGCTCATATAACAGATGTTATAGACTACAATGAAGTTAAATTCGGGGAAAGAAATGACGGAGTTATATATGGTGTATACTCATTCGCTAGAAAAATAGGACAAGCTTTAGCAGGTGGTCTTGGCGGATATGCATTAGCATTCATAGGATACAATGCAGCAGTTCAAGAACAAACAACAGAAGTTCTTAATGGTATATATACATTTTCAACATTATTCCCAGCTGTATGCTATGGGGTTGTAGCACTAATAATGTTATTCGCTTATCCTCTAAGCAAAAAAGTTATAGCTGAAAATGGAAGAATCTTAGCTGAAAGAAGAGCTAAATAATAATATAGATTTAAATATACTTACATAAAATGAATTGTTAAATCAGTTAACACTATCTAAGAGCTAGTACTATCTTTAAGGGGAGGTACTAGCTATTAGATGTTAAAATAAAATACAGAAAATACAGAAAATTTAAAGAGAAGGTTAGGAGAATTTTATGAAATTATCATTTCGTTGGTATGGAGAAGACGACAAAGTAACATTACAAAACATTAGACAAATACCAGGTATGGACTCAATAGTAACAGCAGTTTACGATGTTCCAGTTGGTGAAGTATGGAGCAGAGAATCAATTGCTACATTAAAAAAACAAGTAGAAGATGCTGGATTAAACTTCGATGTAATCGAAAGTATACCAGTACACGAAGATATCAAACTTGGTAAACCAAGCAGAGATAAATACATAGAAAACTATTGTGAAAACATAAGAAGAGTTGCTGAAGCTGGAGTTAAATGCATATGCTACAACTTCATGCCAGTATTCGACTGGACAAGAACTCAATTAGACCATGAATTAGAAGATGGATCAACTTCATTAGTTTACTATCAAGAACAAGTTGACAAAGTTAACCCATTAGAAAGTGATAGCGATTTAACACTTCCAGGTTGGGATGCTTCTTACACTAGAGAAGAATTAAAAAGCGTAGTTGCTGAATACAATGCAATGAGCGAAGACGATTTATGGAATAACTTACAATATTTCTTAGAAAAAATAATACCAGTTGCTGCTGAATGTGACGTAAACATGGCTATACATGAAGACGATCCATGCTGGAGTATATTCGGATTACCAAGAATAATAACTTGTGAAGAAAACTTAGACAGATTCTTAAAATTAGTTGATGACAAACACAATGGTATAACTTTATGTGCAGGTTCATTAGGATGCTCAAACCAAAATGACGTTGCTAAAATGGCAGCTAAATACGCAGCTATGGGAAGAATACACTTCGTTCACATGAGAAACGTACAAGTATTAGACAACGGATTTGAAGAAAGAGCTCACTTATCTTCTTGCGGAAGCTTAGATATGTACGCAATAATGAAAGCATTATATGATAATGGATTCAGAGGATACATAAGACCAGACCACGGAAGAATGATATGGGGAGAAACAGGTAGAGCTGGATACGGTTTATATGATAGAGCGTTAGGTGCTACTTACTTAAACGGTTTATGGGAAGCAATAGAAAAAGCTAGCAAATAAGAACTAGTAAAACTATTAAATAACAATTTTTAAACAAATATTTAAACTAAAACTAAACTAAACTAAAAAGATTTTTACGGAGGAATTAAAAATGAAATTACCTTTTCAAATAGATTTAAACGATAAAGTAGTTGTTATAACAGGTGCAGGTGGATTAATATGTTCTGCTTTCGCTGAAGCAATGGCTATGTGTGGAGCAAAAGTTGCTTTACTTGACTTAAACGAAGAAGCAGCTAAAAAATATGCGGATGAAATAGTTGCTAAAGGATACAAAGCTAAAGGTTACAAATGTAACGTTTTAGAAAAAGATAGTTGTGAAGCTGCAAGAGCTGAAATATTAAAAGACTTCGGAACTTGCGATATATTAATAAATGGAGCTGGTGGAAATAATCCAAAAGCTACAACTGATGATGAATACTTCTTACCAGAACATTTAAATGAAATGAAAACTTTCTTCGATTTAGATCCTCAAGGAGTATCTTTCGTATTCAACTTAAACTTCATGGGTACATTAATACCTACTCAAGTTTTTGCTATGGATATGATGAACAAAAAAGGTGCAAGTATAATAAACATATCTTCAATGAATGCTTATTCACCACTTACAAAAATACCAGCATACAGTGGAGCTAAATCTGCTATATCTAACTTTACTCAATGGTTAGCAGTTCACTTCTCAAAAGTTGGTATCCGTTGCAATGGTATAGCACCAGGATTCTTCTCAACTAAACAAAATGAAAAATTATTATGGAACGAAGATGGAACTCCAACTGCAAGAACTGAAAAAATATTAGCTGGAACTCCAATGGGTCGTTTCGGTGAATTAGAAGAATTAATAGGTTCTTTATTATTCTTAACTTGTGAAGAAGCTTCAGGATTCGTAAACGGAACTGTAATACCAGTAGATGGTGCTTTCGCAGCATACTCAGGTGTTTAAGATATAAAAATATAATTTAGAAAATAAGATAGTCTTTTGTATGGTTTTGATACTTAAAAATTAAGTATTAGGCCATACAGAGGCTAGATAATATAAATATATTATAAGGAGTATATAGGATATTATGATAAACGTGGACTTAAGAAAACAACCTTATAACCTTGATGATGAAGGTGTAAAATGGGTTGAAGAAACTATAAAATCAATGACTTTAGAAGAAAAAATAGGTCAATTATTTATAAACATGGGGGCAAGCAGGGACGAAGAATATTTAAAAAGCGTTCTTGATAACTACCATATAGGTGGTGTTCGTTACAACCCAGGTAAAGCTGAAGAAGTATACGAACAAAATAAAATACTTCAAGAAAACAGTAAAGTACCTCTATTAATAGCTGCTAACACTGAAATGGGTGGTAATGGAGCTTGTACAGATGGTACTTACATAGGAAACGAAGTTAAAATAGCTGCAACTGATGACAAAAGATATGCTTACGAAATGGGTAGAGTATCTGGTGTAGAAGCTGCTGCTATAGGATGCAACTGGAGTTTCGCTCCAATAGTTGATATAAACAGAAACTGGAGAAACCCAATAATATCTACAAGAACTTGGTCAGCTGACGTTGAGCAAACTTTAGAATTATCTCTTGAATATATGAGAGGTATAATGGAAAGCGGAATAGCTCCAGCTGCTAAACACTTCCCTGGAGATGGTATAGATGAAAGAGATCAACATTTATCTTTCGCTCCAAACTCTTTATCAGTAGAAGAGTGGGATGCTACATTTGGTAGAGTATACAGCGGATTATTTGAAGCTGGTCTTCCATCAATAATGGCTGGACATATAGCATTACCAGAGTATGTTAAATACTTCAATCCAGAAGCAACTACTCAAGAAGTATATATGCCTGCTACATTAAGTAAATATATATTAACTGACTTATTAAGAGGAAAAATGAACTTCAACGGTTTAGTTGTAACAGATGCTTCTCACATGGTTGCTATGACTTCAGCTATGAAACGTAGCGAAATGTTACCAACTGCAATAGCTGCTGGTTCTGACTTATTCTTATTCTTCAACGATCCAGACGAAGACTTCCAATGGATGATGGATGGATACAAAAACGGAATAATAACTGATGAAAGATTAGAAGAAGCTTTAACTAGAATATTAGGTACAAAAGCTGCTTTAGGTCTTCATAAAAAAGCTAAAACAGAAATATTACCTGCAAAAGAAGAAGCAATGGCTAAAATCGGTTTAGAAGAAAATAAAGCTATAGCTAAAGAAGTTTCTGACAAAGCTATAACTTTAGTTAAAAATACTCAAGATGTATTACCAATAGCACCAGAAAAAACTAAGAGAGTTTTACTTGTTGAAGCTAAAGGATTCGATGGTGGATTCGGTAAATTCATCGAAATAATGGGTGGAGCTAAAAAGAAACCAATCGACATAGTTAAAGAATTATTAGAAGCTAAAGGATTTGACGTAGAAATATGGGAATCTCCAATAGACAAAATAATGAAACTTCCAAAAGAAGAAATGGCTCAAGCTTTAGGAAACGTATATGCTGGTAAGAGACCAATAGCTGAATTAACAAGCAAATATGATTTAATAATCAACATAGCTAACGTTAATGCAAGTGTTGACCAAAGATTACAATGGCCACCAAGTAAAGGTACTCCAGATATACCATTCTACGTAAACGAAATACCAACTATATTCGTTTCTGTTAAGTGTCCATTCCACTTAGCAGACGTACCACAAGTTAAAACTTACATAAATACTTATGATGATAACCAACAAACATTAGAAGCATTAGTTGAAAAACTTGTAGGAAACTCAGAATTTAAAGGTATAAGTCCAGTAGATGCATTCTGTGGATTCGGAGATACTCGTTTCTAATTTTAGAAAAAATAGCACGTTTTAATATAAATTAATAAAATACCTTAGGGTGTAGCTCCTGGCTACATCCTAATTTGATATAAAGGAGCAGACATGGGATACTTTAATTACAACAAAGAAAAAGACTTTTTAATATGCATAGATTCAGATGGTTGTGCGATGGATACAATGAATTCAAAACACTTTAATTCATTTGGACCAGAATTCGTAAAATCATATGATTTAGAAGAATATAGAGATGAAGCTTTAGAATACTGGAATGAAATAAACTTATTCACAGGAACTAGAGGTATAAATCGTTTCAAAGGTTTAGCGATGGCTGTTAGAGAAATGAGCGATCGTAAAGGAATAAAATTTGATGGTTTAGAAGAATTTGAAAATTGGGTAGAAACTGCACCACAATTATCAAATCCTGCTTTACTTGAAAAATGCCAAGAAAAAAGCAACGAATGTATGGAAAGAGCATTATTATGGAGTATACATGTTAACTTATCAATAGTTGCAGCTCAAGATGATGATATGCCTTTCGAAAATGTTAAAGACACTATGGATGAGTTATGCAAACAAGCTGACTTAACTGCAGTTTCTTCTGCAAATGGTCAAGCTGTTGAACATGAGTGGACAAAACACGAAATAAAAGATTGTTGTAGAGTATTACTTTGTCAAGAAGCTGGTTCAAAAGCATACTGTATAGAACAACTTCTTACAAAAGGATACGACAAAGATAAAGTTCTTATGGTCGGGGATGCACCTGGGGATAAAAAAGCTGCTTTAGACAATGGAGTAAGATTCTATCCAATCATAGTTAAGAAAGAAGCATTCAGCTGGAAGAGATTAAAAGAAGAAGCTAGCCAAAAATTATTTGCTGGTGAATTTGATGATGCTTACCAAGCTCAATTAATAAATGAATTTGAAGAAGCTTTAGGAATATAGTCTAAAGACAATTAAAAATATAAATTACAGACAGGGAGATACATTATGAAAAACTTTATGGACAAAGATTTTCTTTTATCAAATGAAATATCTAAAAAATTATATCATGAATATTCAAGCACTATGCCAATAATAGATTATCACTGCCACATCAATCCACAAGAGATAGCAGAAGATAAAAAATTTGAAAACATAACTCAAGTATGGTTAGGTGGAGACCACTACAAATGGAGACAAATGCGTTCAAATGGTGTTGAGGAAAAATATATAACTGGAGATGCGACTGATAGAGAAAAGTTCCAAAAATGGGCTGAAACTTTAGAAAAAGCAATAGGAAATCCTCTTTATCATTGGAGTCATTTAGAATTACAAAGATACTTTGGATACAATGGTGCTTTAAATGGGGAAACAGCAGAAGAAGTTTGGAATATATGTAACGAAAAATTAAAAACTATGTCTGCTAGAAGTATAATGAAAGATTCTAATGTTGAATTAATATGCACTACAGATGATCCAATAGATGACTTAAAATGGCATCTAGCTATAAAAGAAGATGAAACTTTTGACATAAAAGTTCTTCCAACTTGGAGACCGGACAAAGCTATAGCTATAGAAAAAGTTGATTTTGTTGACTATATAGCAAAATTATCACAAGTAAGTGGTATAGAAATAAACTCTTTCGATACTTGGAAACAAGCTATAACTAATCGTATAGAATTCTTCAACGAAGTAGGGTGTAGAGTAAGTGACCATGGTCTATTATACATACCTTATGTTGAAGCTGATGAAGCTACAGTAGACGCTATACTTAAAAAACGTCTTGCTGGTGAAACTCTTACAGAAACTGAAGAATTACAATACAAAACAGCTTGTATGTTACACTGTGGTGCAGAGTATAGCCGTTTAGGATGGGCTATGCAATTACACTTCGGGGTTACAAGAGACAATAATACAAAAATGTTTAATAAATTAGGGGTAGATACAGGATTCGATGGTATATACAACAGAGTATCAATCGATCAATTAGCATCTTATTTAGACGCTTTAAACAAAGAAGACAAATTACCAAAAACTATATTATACAGCTTAAACCCAGTTGATAATGCTGCTATAGGAACATTAATAGGATGCTTCCAAGAAGCAGGAGTTTGTGGAAAAATACAACAAGGTTCAGCTTGGTGGTTCAATGACCACAAAACTGGAATGATAGAACAAATGACTTCTTTAGGAAACTTAGGGTTATTAGGAAACTTCATAGGTATGTTAACTGACTCAAGAAGTTTCTTATCATACACTAGACATGAGTATTTCAGAAGAATCATGTGTGAGTTAATCGGGGGATGGGTAGCTAACGGTGAATATCCAAACGACGATAAAGTCTTAGAAAGAATGATAAAAAATATATCTCATGACAACGCATTAAACTATTTCGGATTCTAATATAGTTGCCAGTTTTATATTAAAATATAATTTTTAAATTCGGGAAATTGAAGGCATCGTCATCTAAATGGTGACGGTGCAAATATGTTATATATTAAATTACAAACCAAGGGAGAATAAAAATGATAAAAATAAATACATTAAGAGCATTAAAAGAATGTGGTGTAGTAGCAGTAGTTCGTGGAAACTCTAAAGAAGTTGGTGTTGAAATATCAAAAGCTTGCGTTAAAGGTGGAGTTAAGGCTTTAGAAGTAACTTACACAAACAAATTTGCTAACGATATAATAAAAGAATTAAGCGAAATATATGAAGGTCAAGATGATGTAGTAATAGGTGCTGGAACAGTTTTAGATGCTGAAACTGCTAGAGCAGCTATGTTAGCTGGAGCAAAATACATAGTATCACCAGCTTTCGATTTAGAAACTGCAAAAATATGTAACAGATATAAAGTTCCATACTTACCGGGTATAATGACTATAAACGAAATAATAGCAGCTCACGAAGCTGGTGTTGATTTCGTAAAATTATTCCCAGGTAGTGCATTTGGACAAGGATATGTAAAAGCTATAAAAGGGCCACTTCCATATGCCAACATAATGGTAACTGGTGGAGTTAATATAGACAATTTAGATTCTTGGATAAAAGCTGGTGTTGATGCAGTTGGAATAGGTGGAGAATTAAATAAACTTGGAGAAGAAGGTAAGTTCGATGAAATAACTGCTATATGTGAAAAATACATGGCTAAATTACACGAAGCTAGAGGTTGCTAATATGAAAGTTGCTGGTTTTGGGGAAATAATGCTTAGACTTTCTACAGATGTAGGAAAGATGATTTTACAAAGTGATAGCTTTAATGTGAATTATGGTGGAGGAGAAGCAAACGTACTTATTTCTCTATCACATTTTGGAATAGATACAAAAATGATAACTTCTGTTTCAAATGATGACATCGGTAAAAGTATACTTAGATATCTTAGAAGTTATGATATAGATACAGATTTCGTAACTTTAGGAGAACATAGAACAGGTATATACTATCTTCAAGTAGGAAGTGGTATAAGATCATCTAAAGTAATATATGATAGAGATAACTCAGCTTTCTGTAATATGAAAATAGGAGATATCGACATAGCTAAAGCTTTAGAAGATGTAGATGTATTCCACTTCTCAGGTATAACATTAGCACTTTCAAATGACCTTAGAGAGTTATTAATGCAAATCTTAGAATATTGTAGAGAGCATAACATAATGGTAAGTTACGACTCAAACTACAGAGCAAAATTATGGACACTAGAAGAAGCTAGAGAAGCTACTTTAAAAGTTTTACCATATGTAGATATATTATCAGCAGGTATTTTAGACGCTGAAAATATACTACTTATGAACTGCGAATTAGAGGATAAGCACGAAAAATTAAAATATTATTATGATGAGATAACAAAAACTTATCCAAATATTAAGCATATATTCTCATCACATAGAGATATAGAATCTTCATCAGTAAATAAATTACAATGTAACTATTATACTGATGGAATACTATACTTATCTAATAAAATAAATATAGATAGTATAGTTGATAGAGTAGGTGGAGGAGACGCTCTAAGCGCTGGTATAATCTATTCTATAATAAATAATAAAGACCCTAAATATGTTTGTGAATTTGCAACATGTGCATCTGCATTAAAACACAGTATCTTAGGTGATGCTAATTTAGTAGAACTTCATGATGTTGAAAAATTAATGTATGAAGGCGTTGGGAAAATAGCTAGATAACAAAAAGGAGTATAGAAAGTGATTTACTTTCTATACTCCTTTTTTGATATAAAAAATGATATTTATACTCATTTTAAAGTTGAATAAATAAAATTTCATATAATTTATTAAATACGTTCTAGTGTTTATTTTGTTGTAGATGATTGATCATAAAATTGGGTATTTTTATAATGATAAACTATTTTTGAATAATTAAATACTGTGCCTGAAGATGAAAAACATTGATTATAAGCAACTAATCCAGGGTCACCTATATTTAATTCAAGCAACTTTGCATATTTTTCATCTAATTTTATCACATTAAAATACCTATCTTGAAAACTTGTAGTTATATTAAAAGCTTTTTTTATATAATCAAAAATAGAACCATTTACTATTTCTTGATTTAAAAAAGGAACAATACTTTTTTTATAAAAAGACTCTTCATAGCACATTATTTCACCGTCGATATATCGTACTCTTTTGACAACATATACATCCTCATCTTTGTCACATTCTAAATGATTGCATATTTCATCATCTGGTTTAACAAGTTCTAAATCTACTAATTTTGATGTTATTTTATGCTCTTCTAGGCTATCTGTAAATCCCTTTGGAGAGTTAAAATTTATATATCCCTTTTTATTTCTTTTTCTTACAAAAATCCCACTACCTTGAACTTGATAAACAATTCCCCTTAAAACTAAAGTTTCTAAGGCTTTTACAATAGTACTTTTGCTTACACTGTAATCACTGGCAAATTGCTCTACTGTAGGAAGTTTTGTTCCTTTGGGCAAATCATTTTCATAAATATGATCTTCTATTTGATTGGCAATTAGTTGATATTTAAGCATTTTATACTCCCCTTACTTTCTAATTCTATTTTATTAGTATATCATAAAAAAATTATAAATAACAATATCGCGGAAGATAGTGATATTAAAATGGAAAAAAATGAAAATGTTTTCAAAAATGCGTTGACAAAATTATACCGGTATAATTATAATATAAACATACAATAAAAAAGTAAGGGAACAAAATATAAAATTAATATTAAAAAAGGGGGAATATAATCATGGCACAAAGTATTCGTGATTATGAAAAATTAGCAGTAGATATAGTAGACGCTGTTGGCGGCAAGGAAAACATTGTCAACGCTACGAGATGTGCTACTAGATTGAGATTAGTATTAAAAGAAACACCAAAAGATGCAAATAAAAAAGTATCTGGACTTACTGGTGTAATAACAGTAGTAGAAAATAATGGTCAGTTCCAAGTTGTAATAGGAACTCACGTAGGGAAAGTTTTCGATAAAGTACAAACATTAGTTGATTTAGACGAAACTTCTTCAGAAGATGCTCCAAAAGGAAGCATAGTAAATCGTGTAATAGCAACAATGTCAGCAGTATTTGCACCATTTATATATATATTAGCAGCAGCTGGATTATTACAAGGTTGTCTAATTATAATTAATATGATAAATCCAGGGTTTGCCTCAACAGGAACATATGAAGTATTGAGCTTTATATCTTGGGCACCTTTCACATTCTTACCAATATTCATAGCAATAACAGCATCTAAACATTTTAAATGTAATACATTTATAGCAGTTGCTTGTTGTGCAGCACTTGTAAGTCCCGATTGGGCATCAATCGCATCTAGGATAGCAGGTGGAGAAGCAGTAACATTCTTGGGGATAGGATTAGCAGAAACTACATACACATCAACAGTTTTACCTCCATTATTCTTAGTTTTAGCATTATCTTATTTAGAAAAATTCGTTGATAAAGTAATACCAGAAGTCGTTAAATCATTATTCACACCATTTATATGTATATTAGTTATGGTACCACTTACTATATTAGTAATAGGACCAGTATCAGATGGTGTAGCAACAGCAATAGCAAATGGATACAATGCTTTATATAACTTTGCACCAGTAATTGCAGCAGCAGTAATCGGTGGATTCTGGCAAGTTGTTGTAATATTCGGTGTTCACTGGGGTGTAACACCAATGGTATTAGCTAACTTTGATATGTATGGACAAGATACATTCCAAGCATTCCAAACAATGGCAGTTGTTGCTCAAATGGGTGCAGCTTTCGGAGTATTCTTAAAATCTAAAAGACAAGAAACAAAAAGTGTTGCTCTATCAGCAGGTATAACAGGTATATTTGGTATAACTGAACCAACAATATATGGGGTAACTTTAAGATTCAAAAAACCTTTCATATGTGCTTGTATATCAGGAGCTGTGGCAGCAGCAGTAGCATCATTCTTTAATTCAGTATACTATGTATATGCAGGACTTCCAGGTTTACTTACAGTAGTAAATGCAATTGGCGCAAATCCAACATCAATAGTAGGTGAATTAATAGGTTGTGCAATAGCAATAATAGGCTCAATAGTACTTGTTCAAATCGTTGGATTTGATGAAGGTCAAGCATCTGATGAAGAAAATCAAGAAAATGAAGAAGTAAAAGCTATGGATGAAGTAGCAGCAACAGTTTTAGCAGGGACTAAAGAAATAAAAAGCCCTTTAAGTGGAAAAGTAATAGCTTTATCAGAAATAGATGATCCAGTATTTGCAGGTGGAGCTATGGGAAATGGAATAGCAATAGAACCAACTGACAACAAAGTATATGCACCATTTGATGGAGAAATAGAATTTATTGCAGAATCTAAACATGCAATAGGACTTAAATCAGAAGATGGAGTAGAGTTATTAATACATGTCGGAATGGATACTGTTCAAATGGATGGTAAAGGATTTGATGTAAAAGTAAAAGCAAATGAAAAAGTTAAAGCTGGAGAATTACTTTTAGAATTTGATAAAGAAGGAATTCAAAAAGCAGGGTATTCATTAATAACACCTGTTGTAATAACTAATAGTTTTGAATTTGAACAAAAACAACTTTGCTTAGACCAAGAAATATCATATGGAAAATCAATAATAAATCTTAGCGTAGTAAACGCATAATAATAAAAAGAATTCAGGAAATTATGCTTAAGGGGAGATTTAATAAGCATAATTTCCTATTTATATATGGAGGAATAGGAGTATGAGTAAATTACCAAAGGATTTTTTATGGGGAGGAGCTTTTGCAGCTCACCAATTTGAAGGTGGATGGAATGAAGGTGGAAAAGGACCAAGTGTTGTAGATGTTTTAACAGCAGGGGCTCATGGAGTGCCAAGAGAAATAACACAAACAGTAGAAGAAGATAAATTTTATCCAAATCAAGTAGCTTCAGATTTTTATCATAGATATAAAGAAGATATAAAATTATTTGCTGGTATGGGGCTAAAATGTTTAAGAACTTCTATAGCATGGACTAGAATATTCCCAAATGGAGATGAACTTGAACCAAATGAAGAAGGGTTAAAATTCTATGATGATGTATTTGACGAATTATTAAAATACGGTATAGAACCAGTAATAACTTTATCTCACTTTGAGTTACCTCTTCATTTAGCGAGAGAATATGGTGGATTTAGAAGTCGTAAAGTAGTAGATTGTTTTGAAAGATTCGCAAAAGTTTGCTTTGAAAGATATAAAAATAAAGTTAAGTATTGGATGACATTTAATGAAATAAATAACCAAATGGATACAGGAAATCCACTATTCTTCTGGACAAATTCAGGAGTAGTTGTTGAAGAAGGAGAAAATCCAAAAGCTGTATTATATAAAGTTGCACATAATGAATTATTAGCAAGTGCAAAAGCAGTAATAGCAGGAAAAGAAATAAACCCAGAATTCAAAATAGGTTGCATGGTATCACATGTGCCAATTTATCCATATTCTTGTAATCCAGATGATGTTATGGCAGCAGAAGAGGCAATGCGTCAAAGATACTTCTTTGCAGATGTTCATTGTAGAGGTCATTACCCAAGCTATGCATTAAAAGAGTTTGAAAGAGAAGGTTATGATATAGGAATGGAAGAAGGGGATGCAGAAATCCTTGCTAAAGGAACTGTAGACTATGTCGGATTTAGTTATTATATGTCTACAACTGTTAAATCAGATGTTCACAATGAAAATACAGGAGATATTGTAAATGGAGCTTTATCAAATGGTGTAGAAAATCCATATATAGAATCAAGTGATTGGGGATGGGCAATAGATCCAGTTGGTTTAAGATACGCTTTAAACCGTTTCTATGATAGATATGAATTACCATTATTCATAGTTGAAAATGGATTTGGAGCAGTAGATAAAGTATCAGAAGATGGCAAAATACACGATCAATACCGTATAGATTATCTTAAAAAACATATCGAGCAAATGGAATTAGCAGTTAACTACGACGGTGTAGATTTAATGGGATATACTCCATGGGGAATAATGGACTTAGTTTCATTTACAACAGGTGAAATGAAAAAAAGATACGGTATGATTTATGTAGATAGAGATAACGAAGGAAACGGAACTATGGAGAGAAGTTGTAAAGATTCATACTACTGGTACAAACAAGTTATCAAGTCACAAGGGGAAGATTTAGAATTTGAACCAGAAAAAGAAGAAGTTTTCGCATAAATAAAAATAATAGATAAAAATAAATATAAAAAATATATAAATATATAAATATATAAATAAAAATAAATAGAAGTATAATAGAAAATATATAAGGACATAAAAAATAGAGTGGAGAAGATATCCACTCTATTTTTATATTTTATTATTAATTATCCTCTTAAATCATCCATTAATTGAGTTTTACCAGCAGTTTTTTCATCTTTCATTTTAACTACTTTAGCTGGTGAACCTGCAACAACAGCACCTGGTTCAACGTCTTTTGTAACAACTGATCCAGCAGCTACAACAGCGCCTTTACCGATTCTTATACCTTCTAATATTACACAGTTAGCTCCGATAACAACGTCATCTTCAACTATAACTGGAGTTGCTGAAGGTGGCTCAAGAACACCTGCTACAACTGAACCAGCACCTAGGTGTACGTTTTTACCTAATGTTCCTCTAGCGCCTACAACAGCATTCATATCTACCATAGTTCCTTCGCCTATAATAGAGCCGATATTTATAACAGCACCCATCATTACAACAGCATTTTTTTCTATAGTAACCATATCTCTTATTATAGCGCCTGGTTCTATTCTAGCGTCTATATTTAACATATCTACCATTGGTATAGCAGAGTTTCTAGCTGTATTTTCAACATACATATCTGTTATTTTATCTTTTATAGGAGCTATAGCTTCTGTTATAGTTTTGTAATCTCCTATTAGAGTATATTCTCCATTGTTTCCGAAAACTTTGAAGTTCTCATTTTTTTCTATTTCAGCAGTAGTAGAAACATAAATTTTAACTGGTGTTTGTTTTTCTGCGTCTTTTATATATTTTGCAATTGCATAAGCATCATTTAAATCTAACATGTCAATCTCCTTAAAACTTTATATTATTTGTAGTGTAAGTAGGTTAATCAAAATTTTATTAATATAAATTTTAGCCTAACATATCGTCCATATTATAGAAACCAGGTTGTTGATTTACTAAGTATTTTGCTGCAGCTATAGCGCCTTCAGCAAATACATTTTTAGAACGAGCTGAGTGATTTATTTCTAATATTTCGTCGTTTCCAGCAAAGATAGCGCTATGTTCACCGACTATAGTTCCACCTCTTACAGCATGTATTCCGACTTCGTTTTGTTGTCTTTTTCCTGTACGACCATGTCTGCCATAAATAAATTCAGATTGTTCTCTTATTTCCTTAACAGCATTTGCAATCATTACAGCAGTACCGCTAGGAGAGTCTACTTTTTTGTTGTGATGTTTTTCTATTATTTCTATATCAAAGTTGTTTAAATTTTTGGCAGCTTCTTTTACTAATTTAAGTAAGATATTTACTCCAAGTGACATATTGAATGATAAGAAGACAGGAATTTGTTTAGAAGCTTGATGGATTTTTTCCATTTCCTCATCATTGTATCCAGTAGTTGCAAGAACTACAGGAGTTTTTGTTTTTAGACAATAATCTAATATATCATCTAGTGCAAGTGGGTTAGAGAAGTCTATAACCACATCTGCATCTTCTTTTACTTCGGCAAAACTTGAGTAAGTGTTAAATTGATTATTAACATCATGGTGTTTTGGACTAACACCGGCAACAAGTTGAAGTTCTTCATCATCTAATACGCATTTTGTCAATACTTGACCCATTGTTCCGCTGTATCCGTTTATTATAACTTTCAATGTTATACCCCCTAATTAAGTTTGATTTATTTCAAGGAAGAATAATAAATTATTTATATTCTTCCCTGTCAAAATTAAGCTTCGATCTATTTTACTCCAAGTTCAGCAGTTTGTTTAACATCAAGACCAGCATTTATTAATTCTTGTTTTAATACTTCTAAGTTTTTCGGATTCATTTCACCAAGTGGTAATCTTAAGTGACCAACTTCAAATCCTAATAAGTTTAATGCTGTTTTAACTGGAACTGGATTTACTTCTATAAATAAAGCATCAATAAGAGCTTTTAAATCTAATTGTATTTTGCAAGAACCTTTAACATCACCGTCTAAGAATTTTGCAACTAAATCATGAGTTTGTTGTGGACAAACATTTGCTAAAACAGATATAACTCCGCTACCACCTAATGATAATAATGGAGTGATAGAGTCGTCATTTCCAGAATAGATTGCAAAATCATCTGGAACTAATCTAGCAACTTCAGCAACTTGAGCTATATCACCGCTAGCTTCTTTTATAGCAACTATGTTTTCACATTCGTTAGCAAGTTCAGCAACTAAATCTGGAGCAATATTAACTCCTGTTCTAGAAGGAACGTTGTATAAAATTATTGGTAAATCAACAGCATCAGCTATTGCTTTGAAGTGAGCTTTAAGACCAGTTCTATTAGCTTTGTTATAATATGGTGTGATTATTAATAAAGCATCAGCTCCCATATCTTGAGCACCTTTTGCTAAACTAAGAGAATGTCTAGTATCGTTTGTACTAGCACCAGCGATAACTGGTATTCTTTTATTTACTGTATCGACGATACATTTAATAACATCTAGTTGTTCTTCATCAGTCATAGTACTAGCTTCACCAGTAGTACCAGTAGCAACTATGGCATCTGTTCCGTTAGCAATGTGGTATTCAACTAACTCTTTAATTTTTTCAAAATTTGGTGTGTTATCTTCATTAAATGGTGTAACTAATGCAACTGCAGAACCTGTAAATATCATATATATCTCCCCTTTTTATATCATAATCATTTTTAAAAATTATTTTATTAATACTAATTAAGTTTTGTTTACTAAGTTGTGAAACTGTTAAACATTTATTTTATTGAGTTTATAAATAAGTTATTTTGTCAGATTAAACTAAATCATTTTTTACTAATAATTCAGCTATTTGTACTGCATTTGTAGCAGCCCCTTTTCTTATATTGTCAGCAACTACCCATAAGTTGATACCATTATCAACACTAAAGTCTCTTCTTATTCTACCAACAAAAACTTCATCATGTCCTTCAGCATCTACAGCAAGAGGGTATTCATCTTTAGCTGGATTATCAACTAATACAACACCTTCAGCGTTTTTGATTGCTTCAACAACATCTTCAAGCTCAAAAGGTTTATTAAATTCAACGTTGATTGATTCACTGTGAGCACCTCTAACAGGAACTCTAACAGTAGTAGCAGTAACTTTTATGCTATCATCATTAAATATTTTTTTAGTTTCATTTATCATTTTCATTTCTTCTTTTGTATAACCATTATCCATAAATACATCTATATGTGGTAAACAGTTATACGCTATTGGATGAGGATAGAATTGATTTGGTTTTCCAGCAATTCCGTCTTCTAAATCCTTAACACCTCTAACTCCTGAACCAGAAACAGCCTGATAAGTAGAGAATACAATTCTTTTTAAACCGTATTTTTCATATAAAGGTTTTAGTGGAACCATAGCTTGTATAGTAGAGCAGTTAGGGTTAGCTATTATACCTTTTTTTATTTCTTTTATAGCTTCTGGATTAACTTCTGGTACTATAAGTGGAACGTCTGGATCCATTCTCCATTGAGCTGAGTTATCTACAACTATTATGCCTTTTGATGCAGCTATTGGAGCAAATTTTTCACTAGTAGCTCCACCAGCAGAGAATAATGCTATTTGAATATTTTTTCCATCAAAAGCAGTTTCAGTTAATTCTTCAACTGTGTAATCTTTTCCTGCAAAAGTTATTGTTGAACCAGCAGATTTTTTAGAAGAGAAAAAATATATATTTTCTATTGGAAATTGTCTTTCTTCAAGAACTTTTAAGAAAGTTCTCCCTACCATACCAGTAGCACCAACTACTGCTACATTAACTTTTTTCATTTTATATCACCTCATATAATTTATTGTATTTCGTATCTAATCATGATTACTTCCCAAATAGAGATATAAAAGTAAGGGGAGGGTATATATATAAATGGATACTGCAAAAGTAGATTTTGATATTAAAAAACGCACAAAGGAATACTTTGTACGTTGCTAACACAAATCAAAGTAAACCTGTAGCCCCCCACTTAGATAAGTGACAGTCTCATGTATCTTATACATGACCCCAGCATATACCTTCGCCAAGATATAAACTTCGGCAAATCATCCTTTCAGTAATTATCTACACTTGCCAGCTACTATTACTTACTGATAATCATTGCGCCTCTACTTAGGTTAGTTAATTGTTTTTGATTTTTAATAAGTTGTTATGAATTAATGTTATTACAAAATTATGGAAAAATCAACCGAATTGTTGTAAAAAGTTAAAAAATTTAAAAAATAATGAAAAGTGTGGCGGAAAACATTTTTTTGGGTTAAAATAATAAAGTAAAAAGTATATTTAGGTTTAAAAAAATTACCATTACTGTAAAATAATAGAAATTAACAATAAGTATATGATTTATTTAAAGAAATATGTATAATGTTATGCGTAAGGATTTTTATCAAGCAGAAAAAGTAGGCATTTATTAATATAAATGCTTAAAAAATTTCTTCTAAAAGCTTTAGCATAAAAATATGCCTTAGGAAAATGTTTGGAATAATGATTTTCTGATATATGATTAATTTATTAAAAATGACAAACAATAATTATCATATACAACTATTATTATCAGATATTATTAAAAGTTTAACATACAAAAATAATTAATTTTTTATTAGGAGGAAAATTTAATGGAATCATTAAAAGAGCTTTATAAAATAGGTCCTGGACCATCAAGTTCACACACTATGGGACCACAAAGAGCAGCAAGAATATTCAACGAAAAAAACCCTAACGCAGCAAGCTTCAGAGCGCACTTATACGGAAGTTTAGCAGCTACAGGAAAAGGTCACTTAACTGACTATATAATAATAAAAACTTTAGAGCCTAAACATGTAGAAATAGTATGGCAACCAGAAGTAGTAAAAGAATTCCATACTAACGGAATGAAATTAGAAGCTTTAGATAAAGACGGAAATGTAGAAGATGAATGGACTGTATTCTCAATCGGTGGAGGTTCTTTAGCTGAAGAAGGTAAAAGAGGACATTCTTCTGCAAGTGTTTACCCACACGACAACATAGAAGACATTATAGAATGGTGTAGAGAAAACCACAAAAACTTCGTTGACTACGTAAAAGAATTCGACGATGAAGATATAATGGATTACTTAAGACAAATAAGAATAACTATGAGACAATCATTAAACGATGGTTTAAAAGCTACAGATGTTATTCCAGGAAAATTAAAATTAGCTAGAAGAGCTAGAACTTTCTTCAGACAATATAAAGTTAACAAACAACTTTCTTCAATGATATATGCATACGCTTTAGCTGTATCTGAGCAAAATGCATCAGGATTTGAAATAGTTACTGCTCCAACTTGTGGATCTGCAGGTGTATTACCAGCTGTATTATTCACAATGCAAGATTTCTATGGATTCGATGATGAAGCTGTAGAAGAAGGTCTTGCTGTAGCAGGTTTAATAGGTATAGCTGTTAAGAAAAATGCATCAGTTTCAGGTGCAGAAGTAGGATGTCAAGGTGAAGTTGGTGTTGCATGTGCAATGGCAGCAGCAGCGGCAGCATTCATGAAAGGTGCAGCTCTTAGAAAAATAGAATACGCTGCAGAAATAGGTTTAGAGCATCACTTAGGTATGACTTGTGACCCAGCTTACGGATATGTTCAAATACCATGTATAGAAAGAAATGCAATGGGAGCACAAAGAGCGTTAGATGCTGCTAACTATGCATTATTATCTGATGGTGTTCACCACGTTAAATTCGACCAAATAGTTAAAATAATGGACGAAACTGGTAGAGACATGATGGATAAATACAAAGAAACAGCTCAAGGTGGAATCGCTTTATTATACGAAGAAAGCGGAGAATTCGACGATAACGAAGCATAATAAAAAATTAATAATAAATATATAAAGAAACTACATCTAGATATTTTATCTAGGTGTAGTTTTTTTTATTAAAGCAACGGACGAAGTCGTTGGCGATATGAACACAGTGAATTTTAAGCAACGGAATCTTCGATTCGTTGGCGATATGAACACAGTGAATTTTAAGCAACGGAATCTTCGATTCGTTGGCGCATGAGCGAAGCGAATCTTAAGCAACGGAATCTTCGATTCGTTGGCGATATGAGCGAAGCGAATCTTATACATAAATCCTTCTAAGAAAATATTACCTTCCTTAAAAATAAAATTCTACTTGGTATAATATATTAAATTAATATATACTAAAGTAGCACAAAACTATAAAAGGCAAATTTTATAATTTATTATAAAGTACTTAAAAAAGGTGTGCTATGATAAAAAATAAATATATAAAAAAGATATTAGTGATGGCGTGTATATTTTCTTGTATTAATATTAGTACGAGTTACGCGAATATAAGTGAAAATTATAATTTTAAAAATATTACGAGTGAAGATGGTTTATCTCAATCTACTGTAGAAACTATATATCAAGATAGTAAAGGATATATATGGATAGGTACTAATGATGGTCTTGATAGATATAATGGCTATGAGTTTAAACAATATAAATATAATAAAAATGATAAAAACTCAATAGCTAATAATTATATTGTTGATATTATGGAAGATAAAGACGGGTATATATGGATATCAACTATAAATGGACTTAGTAGAATAGATACAGATAATGATGAGATAAAGAATTATTCATCTGATAAAAACAATGGAAATTTATCTGATGAAAATTTATGGCAGATAATTTATACTTCAGAAGATAAATTTTTAGTTTCAAGTGTAAATGGACTTAATTTATATAACCCAGAGAAAGATAGTTTTGATAGAGTTTTATCTGATGAAGATGAACTTCCAAGTCAGTTTATATATTCTCTAAAAGAAGATTCTAATGGCCATATATGGGTCGGTACTGACAAAGGTTTAGTTGAATTAGATAAAAATTTAAAATTAGTAAATTCTTATCAAGATTCGATTGGAGAAAGTGAAATATATAACTTGTATGAAGACTTAAATAAGAATCTATGGGTTTGTACTGTAGATAAAGGTTTATTTAGAATAAATTTAAATGATAAAAGTATAAAGAATTATAAAAGTAGTGAAAGTAAGTTTTCTCTACCAAGTAACACTGTAAGAGATGTAATAAATAATTCAAAGAATGAGCTTTGGATTGGAACAGATAAAGGCCTTTGTTTATTTAATTATGAAACAGAGGAATTCGTAAGATATAGTAAAAAGGCGTACGAAAGCAATACTTTAGTAGATAACTCAATATTTTGTTTATTCAAAGATAGAAGTGGTCTTATATGGGTGGGGACATATAGGGGAATATCTGCATTTAATCCTAATACTAAATTCCAACATTACAAGTCTGACAAAGAAGACAGTAATAGCATAAGTGGAGATGTAATTCAAGGTATATACAAAGATGATGATAATTTAGTATGGATGGGAACGAGTGAAGATGGTATAAATATCATGAATGGGAAAGCAGTTGAGTATTTAAATACAGGAAATAGTAAATTATGTAGTAATGCAATACAAGATATAACAGGATATAAAGAAAAAATATTTATAGGAACAAATGACGGTTTATCCGTTTTAGATAAAAGTAGTGAAAATTATACTATAACAAATTATACAGAAAAAGATGGATTGCCATCAAATAAAATAAGATCTTTGTTTGTAGATTCTAAAGGACAGTTGTGGATAGGAACTAATAAGGGCTTGGCATTGTATTCAGATAACGAGCTTAGAGATATTACATATATTTTTGATGAAATGGGAGTATCAGATAAATTTATTAGAGCTGTTTATGAAGATTCAAAGGGAAATTATTATATCGGTTGCTTTCTAGAGGGAGGGTTAATAAAAATTAATCCAAAGGCTAAATCATATAAAATATATAAACATATTGAAAATGACGAAAATAGTATAAGTAATGACTGTATAAGATTTATAACTGAAGACCTAAAGGGAAACATATTAGTTGGAACAAGCTATGGACTAAATATTCTTAATTCTAATACAGATACATTTAGAAGTTATACTGAAAAAGATGGTCTTATAAATAATACTGTATATGGAATATTAGTTGATGATAAAAACAACATATGGATGAGTACAAATGGTGGAGTATCAAGACTTTGTGCTGAAGAAGATATATTTGAGAACTTTACTATAACAGATGGACTTCAATCTAATGAGTTTAATGGAAGATCTTGTTTTAAAGCTAGTACTGGCAATATGTACTTTGGTGGTATAAATGGATTTAATGTTTTTAACCCTAATAAAATACATATATCTAAATTTAAACCTAATATTATAGTTGATAATTTTGAAGTAAATGGATTAAATAAAAAAGATATATCAAATACTAAATTTAAATATAATGAAAATAATATAAAAATAAGCTATTTTACAGATGATTATGTAAATACAAAGACAACTCAATATTATTATAAATTAGATGGAGATGAAAAAGAGTGGAGTACAACCAAAAATAATTCAATTATATTTGCCAATTTAAGTCCTGGAGATTATACATTGAGAATAAAAGCTAAGAGCCAACATGGAGTAATAGGAGAAGAAACTGTAATTAAGTTTACTATTAAATATCCGTTTTGGAAAAGTAAATACGCAATATGCTTATATTTACTATCAATAATAATTTTGATACTTATAAATAAATATAAAGTAAGAAAGTTAGATAGATTGATAAATGAAAAAACTAATGATTTAAAATTAAAAATGGACGAAAATGAATTATTATTCAAAAAGGTACTAACACTAGAACAAAATAAAAATAATTACTTTATCAACTTATCTCATGAGCTTAGAACACCGTTAAATGTATTAAATGGTATTAATCAATTAATAAAAGATTTTTGCAATAAAGATGTATTTATAACTCCTAAAAAGCTATCTTATTATATGGATATAATGGAGAGAAATACTTCTAGGTTATTAAATTTAATTAACAATATAATCGACAATACAAAAATTGAAAATAATAGCTACATACTGACTAAAGAAAAAACAAATATAGTTTATCTAGTAGAAGAAAACGTTATGGATATGAAAGACTATATAGAAGAAAAGGGTCTTGAATTAATTTTTGATACAGATATAGAAGAAAAGATTATTTCATGTGATAAAACAGAAATAGAAAGATGTATCATAAACTTAGTTGGAAATGCTGCTAAATTTACTCCAAAAGGTGGATTAATCCAAGTTATAGTAAGTGATTTAGGTGATAAAGTTAAAATATCGGTAAAAGATAACGGTATAGGTATTAGTGAAGAAAATAAAAAATTAATATTTAATAGATTTAACCAAGTTGTAGAAAATAACTCTGAAGTTAAGGGAGGGAGTGGTTTAGGACTTACAATATCTAAACAACTTATATCACTTCATGGAGGAGATATATATGTAGAAAGTGAAGTTGGAGTAGGGAGCGAATTTATAATAATACTTCCTGTAGAAAATGAATAAATACAATAAATTACAACTTATAAAATTTAATATTTATCACATTATAAAAATTAATCTAAAGAGATGTTAAATAAAAGTAACATCTCTTTTTTATATCTTCGTTGGCGTTATGAACGCAGTGAATTTTAAGCAACGGACGAAGTCGTTGGCGTTATGAACGCAGTGAATTTTTATATATTATGAAAAAGAGATTATGAGCATAAATAATTGGACAATTTATTAAAATTGTATATAATAAAATTATCTAAAAATTAAAACTATTAAATTATACATAATTGTAATTATAAAAATATATAAATTTAGGGAGAGATTTAGTAGTTAAAATATAAAGTTAAATTAGGGGGAAATTAAATGAAAGACATATCATATATAGATAAAATAGTAAAACAACACAGAACAAATCTACACAAATTAGCAGAACTTTCTCATGAAGAATTCAACACAGCTAAATATATAAGAGATTATTTAGACAAACTAGGTATACAATATGAAACTCCTTTAGAAACTGCAACAGTAGGAATAATTAAGGGAAATAATCCTAAAAAAACTATAGCTTTTAGAGCAGATATTGATGCACTTCCAACAGAAAACGGTGCTCAACATCTATGTGGTCATGATGGACATATGAGTATTCTTTTAGGATTTTTGGAATATATAATGGACAACAAAGAAAACTTAAATGATAATATAGTTTTTGTATTCCAACCAGCAGAAGAAGACACAGGTGGAGCAGAGCCACTAATGAAAGCTGGCATATTTAAAAAGTACAATGTAGATGAGGTATATGGTCTTCATATTCATCCAGATTTTCCAGAAGGGTATATAGGATGCAAAGCTGGGTACTTAATGGCACAAAATGCTGAGATAGATGTTGAAATAATCGGAAAAAGTGGTCATGGAGCTATCCCACAAAACACAATAGACGGAATAGTTATAGGGGCTAATTTTGTTACTTCTGTCCAAAGTATTGTTTCGAGAAATCTAAATCCTATGGAAGGTGCTGTTCTTACATTTGGAAAAATGACAGCAGGATCTATAAGAAATATAATTGCAGAGAATGTCAAGTTAGAAGGAACAATGAGATGTTTTAATCCAGAAATTTATGACACAATGAAGAAAAGACTTTTTGAATTTGCAAAAGGATTTGAAATAGCATATAACTGTAAAGTAAATGTAAAAATAGAAGATGGATATATTGCAGTAAATAATGATGAAAATCTATTTAATGAATTTGTGAAGGCAGTTGGAAAAGAAAAAATAACAAAAACTGAACCTCTTATGATTTCAGAAGACTTCTCTTATTATCAAAGAGAAGTGCCAGGGCTTTTCTTTATGCAAGGAGCCAGAAATGAAGAGAAGGGATTTGTTAATGGTCTACATAGTTTAAGATTCGACTTTAACGAAGATATTATGTTAGATGCTATAAAAACTTATGTGAAACTACTTAAATTTAAAGGTTCAATAGAATAAATTATTATAGGTTAAACTTATTTTCTATAAAATTAAATATAGATTTATAATAAAAATCAGTTTACACCGTTTAGATGTAAACTGATTTTTTAAATTCTAAGGAAATTATATATTATCTGGTTTGTGGATAATATATAATTTCCAACCTATTCACTAAAGCAACGGAATCTTCGATTCGTTGGCGCTATGAGCGAAGCGAATTTTAAGCAACGGACGAAGGCGTTGGCGCTATGAGCGAAGCGAATTTTTTTATCTAATGTCAAATAATAATCCTGCTTTATAATCGTCGTCGCTTATATCTGTTATTGAATCGATATTTCTTAGAATCATGTCCTTATGATCATCACTCATTGGAATACCTTCTTCCTCTAATGATTGAATAAATTCTAAGTTTTTGATTAATCTTTCTACTGATTCGTTAAGTTTATCAAAATCCATGGCAGTATACCTCCTGTATTTGTTTGAAATTTAATTCCTCACTCCACCCAAATTCAGGATACAACGATGTTTTTGATTTATAATTGAATTTCATCATTGATTCCTCCGTATATATTATTTTCGAAGTCCCTCAACCAAGTTTGAAAAGCAATTTTGTTTCTATTATTATTATAGAGTTTAAATCGTAGAAATAAAAGGGAAAAAACAAAAAAACATTGGAATCACTAATAGAATCGTAAAATGCTCTTTAATAAAATTGATTAAAAAACTTTTAACATTTATAATTATATGTAACAGGGGAAATTTTTATGATTATAAGGAGGGAAAAATGAGAAAAAAATCATTAATACTATTAGGGATACTTATTATATCAATGATAAGTTTTGGTTGTTCAAACTCCAACCAATCAAGTGACAATGAAGTTATATCAAATCAAAATAATTCATCGCAACAGTCTTTACAAAATAATCAAGAAAATTCAGCGGGGAATAATTCACAAGATAATAACAACTCACAAAGTAATCCACAACAAAGTCAAATAACTGATAATGATAATTCACAAAATAAAACTGGACAATATGTAATTTGTATAGACCCAGGTCATCAAGCAAAGGGAGATATGAGCCAAGAGCCAGTAGGACCAGGTTCATCTGAAACTAAGTTTAAGGTGTCATGGGGGACACAAGGTGTATCTACAAATATTCCAGAATATGAATTGACATTAAGTGCATCAAAAATTTTAAAAAGCTATTTAGAACAAATGGGATTTAAGGTAATAATGACTAGGGAAACTAACGATGTAAATATCACAAATTCAGAAAGAGCAACTTTTGCAAATGAAAATAATGCAGATTTAGTAATTAGAATTCATGCTGATGGTTCAGAAGACCAATCTGTAAGTGGGGCATCACTTCATATTCCAGCACAAAACGGTCAATATACGAGCAAGATTTATCCAAAGAGCAACGAATGTGCAGAGATTATGATGGCTAGCATGAGACAAGCTGGATTTAAGGTAAATAATATATACCAAAGAAGTGATTTAACAGGATTTAACTGGTCAGAAGTACCGGCTGTGCTAGTTGAAATGGGATATATGTCTAATCCAGAAGAAGATCAAAAAATGTCACAGACATCTTATCAAGAAAAGATGATGAAGAGTATAGCTGAGGCAACACAAAAATATTTCAATCAAAATTAATCGAAAAAATACCATAACAGACCTTTTTTATATGATAGATTGTCAATATAAGTGCAACATTTTATGTTTATGTTGCAGCGAAGACCTCTGCAGGTGTTTTA